>JAEUSC010000258.1 GCA_016789035.1 Candidatus Omnitrophota bacterium | reverse complement strand
GTCGGTATTGAAAAAGGAAACGTCATTATGAAGAATTCCTTAAAAGTGCTGATTGACAAAGCGCCTGGAATTGTTATTGTTCTGTTGGTTTTTAATGTCCTGCTCGGTTTGCTTTATTCCAAAAATCGTTAATGGAAGAATAATAAAGGAGTAAGTTTGTATGGAATCTGCAGAAGTCATGAGTAAAAAATATGAAAACATAACCGCCGATGGTCTGCGGCAGGAAATATTGGTGCATACAAAGGGATTTAAGACGTCCTGGATTTCTCTTGGACAGGCTTTATATCAGGTCTGGCGCGATAAGCTTTATCACGGATGGGGTTTTGAAGAATTTGAACATTATATTGTTCAGGAACTCGGGATGAGAAAACAAACAGCAATGAAATTGGTCAAGACGTATTTTTTTGTCGAACAGGAAGAGCCTGCTTATTTGAAAGAAGAATATCGGGACTCCCGCGAAGCCACTGTTGTTCCTAGTCATGAACAGTTGGATGTTTTAAGAAAAGCCAAACAGAAGAAAGAAATTACCCGTGATGATTATGCGCAGCTTCGAAAGAATGTGTTTGAAAAAGGAAAGCACGAGGGATTAGTCCGCAAAGAATTGACAGCGATGATCAAAGAACGCAAGGAAGTAGACCCTGAAGAAGAACGCGAGAAACGAAACGAGGCAAGCGTGAAGCGAGTCATAACCGCTCTTCGGTCATTTAAGAAGGATATGGAAACGCTTAAACTTGTTCCCCAAGAGATCGTTGATGAGGCGGAGTTCCTGATTAAGAAGCTTGAACGCGAAGCTGTTTAATAAATCTACCGTATCGTGGCGTCTGTAGTCATGCGAGGGAGAAAGTCAAAATTCTATGCCAAAGATACAAACCGACTTGAATTTATTGAATGAAGCGGAACTTCTTAAGCTGCGGATCTGTGACCTGCCCATAGAAATTTCGGGGACATGGCTAGAAGAATGCGTTGGTCAACTTTACAATGAATTGGATGCTAAAGGACTCACGCTTTTTCATCCGGAGTGTTATTTGGCCGATGAATGGCTGACCCCGGTAAACGAACCTGTTATTGGAATTCCGTTTTACCTCTCGCATCCCGCACTGATTAAGCTAGAGCGAAAGATGATGCTGGAAGCGGAAGGAGATACAAAGTCATGGTGCATGAAGCTTCTGCGCCATGAGGCAGGACATGCAATCTGCTACGCCTACCGTCTCAATAAAAAGCGGTCGTGGCAGAACGTGTTTGGATTGTCTTCTCAAGATTACGGAGATACGTACCGATATCAGCCGTACAGTAAAAGATTTGTCCGACATCTTGATGGATATTATGCGCAATATCATCCTGATGAGGACTTTGTTGAAACATTCGCGGTATGGCTGACGCCTGAGGTTGACTGGAAAGAGCGTTATAAAAATTGGAAGGCCTTTGATAAATTAAATTTTGTCGATGGTCTGATGAGTGAGATTCAGGGAAAACCTCCCGTATCGGCCCAGGGAAAGAAATATTGGAATGCCAATTCGTTAAAAATAACGCTGACAAATTTTTATAAGAAGAAGCGGGAGTTGGTGGAAGAAGATTTTCCGGACTTCCATGACCGCCAATTGGCAAAAATTTTTAAGGTTTTAAATGCGCAGGATTATCGGGAATATCGAAAACGGGCGAGGCACGATCCGGAGTTGATGGACGCGGGCGACTTTTTAAAGAAGCATCAAAGTCATATCGTTTATAACGTAGCTCGAACAACAGGCGAAAGACGCTACATCATTAATGATTTGCTAAAAAGAATTATCCGCCGGTGCCATCAGTTACATATGATTCTTCCAGAGACTCAAACGCTGGCCGCGATTCAAATTTCGTCCTACCTTACATCCTTGGTTATGAACTATATTCATACAGGCTGGTTTCGAGGTTTACGACACCGGCGTAACGATTAATAACAAAATGGAGACAATTAAGTTTCTATGAAAAAGAAATTGAAAGTTTTAGTGTTGTTTCATAGTCCATATTTTAAGCCTCGGGGTTACGACTTTAAAGAAGAGTTTGCTGATCCTGAAAACATGTACACGGAAAAGAATGTTGTCCAGGCCCTCAAATCTTTAGGGCACGAAGCAACCGTTTTGGGTCTGTATAATGATGTTTCCATCCTGATTGATGAAATCAAAGAGAACAGGCCGGATATTGTCTTTAACATGGTGGAGGTCTTTAACGACCAATCTCATTTGGAAAAGAATGTCGCCGCACTTTTGGAGATTTTAGATATTCCTTACACGGGTGCCTCCACAGGAAGTCTTTTCATTTGTAATAATAAGGCGCTTTGTAAGACAATATTGGTTTTTCATCGCATCAAAGTCCCACGGTTTTATACCTTTATCCGTAAACGGAAGATTTTTATGCCAACAAAATTGAAGCTTCCCGCCATTGTTAAACCATTGTGCGAGGAGGCCTCTCGCGGTATTTCTCAGGCATCTATCGTTGATAATCAGGACTCTTTATTTGAAAGGGTCAAGTTTATCCACGACAACATGAACTTGGATGCGATTGTGGAAGAATATATCGACGGTAGAGAACTTTATGTCAGCGTCATCGGTCACAAACGCGTGGTGGTTCTTCCCCCCAGAGAATTGAAGTTTGGAAATGTGCCGGAGGGGGAGCCGCGAATAGCCACATACAAAGCCAAGTGGGATGATCACTATCGCGAACGGTGGGGGATCAAAAGCGTTGCGCCCGGCAAACTTCCCGAGGGTTGGGAAAGGGCCATTAAGGATGTTTGCAAACGTGCTTATCAGGCGCTGGATATGGATAGCTATACTCGATTTGATATCCGCGTCACGGAGCAAGGGGAGGTTTACATTATTGAACCCAACGCCAATCCGTGTATCGCCCGTATTGATGAATTGGCGCTTTCAGCCGAGAAAGAGGGGATCAATTATGCGGATCTTATTTCTATGATTCTTGAACTTGGTTTCAGGCGTTACGAAAAAAATAAATAAAAACCTCGCCATGCGAATGGCTCCTTATAAAATAGGAGCCGTGAAATCCAACCAAGAAAAACTTCCCTTTTTAATCGAGCTTCTTGATGACGATTCGCCTTTGGTGCGTCAGGCCGTCATTCGTGAGCTGGCTGGCTTTGGGGCAGAGCTGTACGATGAGCTGAACCTTTTGCCGGTAGAAATCACACCCAAGGAAAGGCTCTTGCTCAATCAAATTCTGGCCGGACCACGTCGATGCTTTCTTAAACGTCAATGGTCTTCATGGTTTTCGCTTCCTAATGAGCATATGCGATTGGAGGCGGCATTGACATTGCTCGCCGAATATCAAAGCGGTCTGGAATTTAAAGGCCAGCTGGCAAAAATGTTGGATGCGTTGACGTTAGAGTATAAAAGTTTTCATTCGGAAGTTGATGCTCACAGTCTCGCCGGGTTTCTATTTAAAGAGCAGGGGTTTGCTGGCGCTCAAGAAGACTACTATAATCCGGCCAATAGCAATTTGATCTATGTTCTCAAACAACGGCGGGGGATCCCTATTAGTTTGTCCTGCGTGTATATGATGGTAGGGCGCCGTCTGGGACTTGATATCCGCGGGTGCAATTCGCCGCGTCATTTTTTGACGATTGTGGACAACGCTGGGTCCAAAGAATTGGTGGATTGTTTTCACTCAGGAAACGTGATCGGGGAAAAGGACATTGTCATGCTAAGCCAGGAAGCTTCATTAAGCCGCGATGAAGCGCTAAAAATGGAAGCCGGGACTGTTGATATTGTCCGGCGAATTCTTGGGAATCTGATATTTGCCTATCAACAGGTTGGCCAGGACAGAGAAAGTGTTTTAATGGTACATCTTCTTAAAGAGATCCAACTTTGGCAGGAAAAGTATGTCAGAAAATCAGAGAAGGATTCTGATAAGAGTGCCCGATGTTTTAAACTCGGTCAAACTGTTCGTCATCTGGATGAAGGATACCGCGGTTTGATTGTAGATTATGACTTGTATTATGCCGACGGATCTGATGCCGCCTCGGACGACGAGCGCCCGGATTATAATCAACCTTGGTATCGGGTCCTGGTTGATCAAACGGACCGTGCGCTGTATGTTCCTCACTGTCAGTTGGAAAAAGACCTCGATGGTTCCGATATTGAAAATCCTCTTGTTTCGTTTTTCTTTTCTCGGACTACAAATGGTTTGTATATCCGTAATCACATGCCGTGGTTAGAGTGAAATCCAAAACGATTTGAGCAAATATTTGCGGCATTTGGAAATTCTGCACGCAGGAATTGATCACTGTTTAATGGAGAAAGTCTATGAAATTGTCACGAACATTGGTTGTGCTTGATCTGGAAACGACGGGAACGTGGATTGAGAAGGACAAGATTATTGAAATTGCAATGATTAAATGTCTGCCGGATTCAAGTCAGCAGATATTCGACAAGCGTGTTAATCCTGGCATTCCCATTCCTGCACGGGTCAGTGAGATAACCGGTATTAAAGATGAAGATGTTAAGGATAAGCCTCCGTTTTATGAAATTGCCCGCGAAGTTTTCGAATTTATCGGCGATGCCGACCTGGGGGGGTATAATGTCGAACGGTTTGATGTTCCTTTGTTGATGCGCGAACTCAACGAGGCAGGGCTGAAGCTGGAGATAGGGGCAAGGCATATTTTTGATGCGCAAAAAGTTTACCATTTAAACGTGAAAAGGGATTTGTCCGCGGCGTATCAATTGTATTGCAATAAACCGCTGCAAGGTGCCCATTCTGCCATCGTCGACACCCAAGCTACGCTGGAAATCCTGGGGGCTCAGACGAAAATGTACGGGAAGGGGACCGATGATTTGGATTCCCTTTTGGAATATGATTATGTTCAGACATCTGAGTATTTTGATCTGGAACGAAAATTTCGGTGGTGGAACGGCGAGCTTTACATGATGTTTGGTAAATATGCACGGACAGAAAATCTGCGAGAGATTGCCAAGAAAGATCCGTCGTATTTGCAGTGGATCCTGACTAAGGATTTTAGCACTGATGTCAAAAACATGGTGCAAGGCGTTCTCAATGGAACGCATCCTCAAACGCCCTGTATGGGAGGAGATTTTTTTTCTCCCGCCGGATAAATAGTCATTGTTTAACTGGTGAATTGGAAAAACATAATTTCGCAATCGGCAAATTGTAGTATAATTCAAACATTATGAATCTGGAAAATCCGTTAGATAAGTCTAAATTGGATTATCAATCAACGATCGAGCGAATTAAATCCGAAGGAGCAGTCGGAATTGACGCTCAGTATACGCACGCCATTATTATTGAATATCTTCAGCAAATATCACAAAGACTAGATGTCTTAGAAAGAAAGTTGGCCGAGAGATAATTTTCGAAGATTAATTAAAAATCATAGGGGGAAGAAATGGGGTCTGGGACAAAGAAAAATGTTTGGCCTATCGGGATATTAATTATCGCAGGAGTATTTATCATTGGTTTTGCAATGATGCAAAATAAAGCGGCCAATGACGCTGTTGCTGTAGATAGCTTGGCTAAAACACATCCGGTCGCATTATCCTCATACTCAGTGAGTGATTCCGGGTCTAAAGCGGGAGAAGCTACAGAAGATCCTGTTACGTCTCCGGCCATCGTCGCCACCCCGGAAGCGGGCAATCAGGTTGTGTATGCCATTCAGCTGTATTCTTTTCGAGATCAGACGAGGGCTGACGCCATAACTAAGGATCTTAACGCAGGAGGCATTCCGGCTTACGTTCAAATGAGCGATTTGGGAGATAAAGGCATTTGGTACAGGGTTAGAACTGGAGCTTTTGATGTCCCAGAAAAGGCGCAGGCGATGCTAGCAGAAATACGCAAGCTTCATAAAGATAGTATTGTCGTAAAAGAGAAGAAATAAGGTCTTTTGCTTGTGGGGGGGGGGAGATGATCGAATTTAAGAATGGCTGATTATTCGTTTTCTTTTCGAGCGGTGATTCTTAAGACACTGCCGTCTTGGACAGTGAGTTCAATCACGATGGGTTGACAACAAATTTCGCAGTCCACGACAAGTTTCTGCTTCTTGCCTCCCATCAAATCATAGCTCAGGTAATTGTCGCTCCCGCAGTAAGGGCAGCTATAAAGTTCTGGATCGTTGATTGACATGCCAGAATTATACTAGAATTAATCATTGTCCGTTTAAAAAAGGAGTAAAAAATGAAGCGGTATAATTTTTTTGTAGGGATGGCTGTTATAGGTTCACTCATTTCATTAAGCGGGTGTGCAACCAAAGTCACCCGTATGCAGCCTGAGCAAATCGTGGACATCAGCGGCCGTTGGAATGACACGGATGCGCGTCTGGTAGCTGAAGAAATGATTACAGACTGTTTATCGGGTGAATGGGTTTCCCGGTATAACAAAGATGCGGGAAAGGACCCTGTGGTTATTGTCGGAACGATTGTTAATCGAACCCATGAGCACATTAATACCGATGTTTTTGTAGAAGATTTGGAGCGTGCGCTGATTAATTCCAATAAGGTGAAATTCGTTGCCACAAGAAACGAACGCGATGAAGTGCGGGAAGAACGAGAAGATCAGCAGCTGGGCAATACTAATCCGGAAACTGTCACCAAAAAAGGCATGGAGACGGGGGCCAGCTTCATGCTGAAAGGTTCTATCAATGACGTCAAAGATGAGACAAGAGGTAAATACGCCGTTTTATATCAAGCCAATTTGGAAATGGTTGATATGAAAACTAATGAGAAGGTTTGGCTTGGACAAAAGAAAATTAAGAAGCTGGTTGTCCGTCCCAAGGCAAGTATCTAATTTCAGGATATATGATTTCACTTTTACAATTATGCAGGGCAACAGC
>JAEUSC010000242.1 GCA_016789035.1 Candidatus Omnitrophota bacterium | reverse complement strand
CCAAGATTTTGCCATACGACAGAGCCGGCCGTGCCGTTAATGACTGATTTGAGAAAGTGGATCTTGGCGAGGGAGTAATTACCTTCGTTTAAATAACATTGTCCTAAACTGAAATTCGCCCAGAAATTTTGGGGAGAGGATTTAAGCCAATGCCGGCAATATGTTTTTTGGTCCTGCCAGTTCTGATTGTGAACAAATGAGTTCAGAATGTAGCCGGAGAAAATGATCGACAATAAAGCGATCCACAAGGGTTTCCAGATGTATTTCTCGACGGATTCGAACACGCCGGCAAGCCCAAGAAAAAACCCTAAGGAACCGAATGTCACCCAATGCGGCTGCAGGATGGCTCCCATTTCGGGACGGCAAAGGCTGGCGATCGTCACGGGCACAAAGCTGATTGCAAACCAGCTCAGGCCCAAGCGGGCTGCCGAATTATTCTTTGAAAATTTCCAAAGTCCGATCGTTCCAACGGCTATGAGAACAAACAGTAAGTTATTAAACACTGTTTGGGTAGGGTCCAGGTATGCGTCTTTGACCAGGACGATTTGGGTGGGGACCAACAATTGAGAAAGGTACCATTGTATTAATTGCGACCATAACGCCGTCACATCGAATAATGAAAGTCCGGTACTGTTGACGGTGTTGATAAGGCCGGCAGATCCGGATGTGAATAATGCCCGTTGATATAAATAGAGAAACAAAAAAACAAGATGCGGGGCTGTGGCTGTGACCGCTTGGCGCAATGAGTTTTGACGCGAGATCATCAGCATCGAGATCAGATATAGCGGGAATACCGCCATGGTTTCGTGGCACAATAATGCGATTAAAAACCAGCCGGCGCTGACTATTGATGGAGATCTTTTTGAGCGGTCTCTGAGTATTGCCAGGAGAGACAGATTGGAGGCGAGGATCATAAAGACGTAACCGGTCGCAATTTTATAGTTGACCAAAACACCATTGATCGGGTGGCAGAGAAACAAGAGCGCTGCCAGAAGTGCTAGTAACGATCGATGAAAAAGCCTGTTAATAAGAACATAAAAGGACAAGCCAGTCAGATAGAATATTATCAGGTTAACTAAGTGATAGCCGGAAACAATATTGCCGAAAAGTTCATGGTTAACGGCGCACAGCACATGCAGAAGCGGACGGTAATAAACGGCAGTGGTGTGTGTTCCCAGAATTTGCAGAAAGTATGGGTCGAAGGACGCGGGAACAATGAGGGTCCAATCATCGAGCAGAAAAGCGTGGTTGAAGCAATTAAAGTAGGTCAGAAACGCCATCAGGAACAGTGCAATAGCGGTTAGAAACTTTGTGATCAATTTGGGGTGTAACATGGCTAGTAGTTTACGGGAGGAGACAGGATTGGGCTACGACTAATTAGAAATTTCTGGATCTCTGAGATCCGGATAACTCATGTTGCTCAAAATCTCAAGAAATTTTCTGTTTATACGGTCCTACGCTTTGTTTTCAATCGGCCGCCAATCCGTAAATACCGGGTCGAAGCCTTTGGATTTAATCATTGCTACAATTTCAGCAACACTACGTTTATCTTCGGTATCAAACTGGGGATCTTGGTCTTCGATCGTTTTTAAAGTGTATCCCCCTACGGCCGTGTTGGATCCGGCAGAAACTTTTGTGATGCCAATTCCCAATAAATGATCGCGAAGTTTGGGATGTTCGCGTGTCGAAAGGTTTAGGCCAACGCGTGGAAATAGGACACGAGTGAGACACAAAATTTTAAGAAATGTCCGGTCATCAATGTCACAGATAGCAAATTCACGGCCTTTAATGGTCCGCAGCCGAGGGAAGGAAAGGCTGTACTCCACGCCGGGAAATGATTTCTCCATCTCGCGCAGGTGACAGAAAAGTTCATAGACATCGCGGGTCACGTCGCTTAAACCCAAAAGAATGCCCATGGAAATTTGTCGTATCCCTGCAGCCGCTGCGCGGGCGGGTGTTTCCCGTCGAAAATCATAGTCTTTCTTATATCCCGAAATGTGGACTTCGGTATAACGAACTTTGTCATAGGTTTCTTGATAGATGGTAACGCCGTCGACCCCGGTGGTGTAGAGCTCTTGATATTCAGAAGTTTGCATGGGGTGTACTTCAATGGCGATTCCCTGAAAGAAGTCCTTAGCGATCATGGCCGCTTCTTTCAAATAAGAGACGGGTGTAAATTTGTAAGATTCGCCCGTCAGCAAAAGAATGTTGCGAATGCCGGTGGCGTGGATCGCAGTCATTTCCTTACGCGTTTCCTCCCCCGTCAGCTTAATGCGTTTAATTTTGTTTAGGCTGTGAAAACCGCAGTAGGTGCAGTGACTGGAACAATAATTTGAAAGATAGACGGGAGCATAGAGGGAGATCGTCCGACCAAAGTTTTGTTCGGTTAGGCGTTGTGCATCTTTGGCAAGCGCCTCAAGTGTTTCTGGGCGGCTGTCGGTGAGTAATTTTTGGATTTGAGTGAGGGATATCATGTTATTAAAGATCTAGTATGGTTCTTTTACCTGAATACTAGCAATTCAATTTTCGTATAAGAATCCGGTCAGCGGGGAGGATGCGTCGGCCAATGAGCGTTTCTGAGGAACTCCGCTTAAATGAGCTAGACGCCCTGCCTGTACCGCAAGAGCGAATGCTTGCGCGATTGCCGCGGGCTGAGCCGCGGTGGCAACGGCGGTATTGGCCAATACTGCGGCCGCGCCCAGTTCCATGGCCTCGGCCGCTTGAGACGGCGCGCCAATCCCTGCATCGACGATGATGGGAAGGTCAATCTCATTAATCAGGACTTTGATCATTTCCCGCGTTTTTAATCCTTGATTGCTTCCAATAAACGATCCCAGAGGCATAACAGCAGCCGCACCGGCCTTGACCAATTCGCGCGCCACATATAAATCCGGAGAGACGTAAGGAAGAACAATGAAGCCCTCTTTAACTAATATTTCCGTGGCCTTGATGGTTTCGTTGTTGTCGGGGAGAAGATATTTACTGTCATTAATAACTTCGATTTTAATCCAGTTGCCGTGTCCGGCTTCTTTGGCCAAACGCGCGATCCGAATGGCCTCTTGTGCATTGCGTGCACCGGAGGTGTTCGTCAACAGCGTCACGTTTTGAGGAATATACTCGATAATATTTTCTTCGTGATGGTCCAGGTCAATGCGTCGAAGCGCAACCGTGACAATTTCAGTACCGCTTGTGGCAACGCTATTGGCAAGATCTTGTTTGCTCTGAAACTTTCCGGTCCCGAGCAGAAAGCGGCTGGCAAATGCCTTGCCCGCAAGGATAAATGGTGTGTCTCTGATAGGTAGGGTGGAAGTATTCATAGTATGAATGGAAATATGGCATTAACCCCCGCCAACAAAGCCGACAAGCTCAATGGTGTCGCCATCGGCAACGGTCTTCTGCGTCCAGTTCGACGATTTAATAATTTCGCCGTTAACTTCAGCAATGATATGTTTGGGGTTCTTACAGTATTGACTTACCAAATCCGTTAAAAGAACAGATTGGGGGAGTTCCTTGATTGTTCCGTTTAGTGTAATCTTCATAGAGTATCCCTTTAAGAGTGAGAAATATCGACATTCTAGGGGAATTGGTTCTAAAAAGCAACTGTTCCCTTTAGAGGAGAGGGGATTGGCTAGCCGTCTCAAAAAAAATCGTGCAAATTAAAATGATTATGATAATATATCCACCGTTTGCGAAAAGCTGTGTTTAAAAATTTAAAAAAATCATAGAAATAAAAATAACGCTGTAGTATAAACATTTGTTATCATTTTTAACAGTTAACAAGACCCCCACGGGGGGCACGTACGTGGCCTTATAAGGCAGGCTTACCGGCTGATCTTGGAAATTTACAAATCTGTTTCGAGGCGGCATAGACCAACAGATTTGGAAAGTTTTCAAAAATTTATAGAAAGCCGGCAATGTTGCCGATGAAGGATGCGCGGCTAATGCCAACCTTCCTCGATCCCTCGAGGCAAGCCGTGGTCCAAGTTACAAGGAGCATTAATGGACAACACTGGGCACACGTCATCCAACAAAGTTTTTGGTTTCGAATTACTTCTCGATCTTTACGATTGTAAGCCCGGCGCCTGCGATGATCTGGCGCTGAATTATCAATTTCTGGATGAGATTGTGGGTTTCTTAGGTATGGAAAAACAGTCGCCGCCAAGCATTTTCCGCAGTGACGAAACCCGTTTTCCTGACAAGGCGGGGCTTTCCGGCTGGGTTCCTCTGATCGAAAGTTCGATTGTCATTCATACATTGACACCCAAGAATTTTATTTCGGTCGACATATATTGCTGCCGCTCTTTCGATCTTAAAAAGGCTGAGGAGTTTTGTGCCAAGTTTTTTGCTCCCCGTAAGATTGAGGTGCAGTACATTGAACGCGGAAAATCATATTACGCGGATGAAGCTGCGGCCAAAGTCAAAGAATTCGCCCATCGCTAGTAGATTCATGACATGGAATGATAAAGGGGATTGGCTTACCAGCTAATCTCCTTTTTTATTAACAAATGCGGATCCCGCAGATACACGGTGTCTCCGATTGTATCATTAAGCTTTTTACCCAACTATGCCGTACACTACAAACGACATTAAGTTTATTGAAAGTAAATGGCAGAAGTATTGGAATGACCATAAAGTCTTTGAAGTCAAGGTCAATTCAGCCAAGAAAAAATATTATGTTTTGGAAATGTTTCCCTATCCTTCGGGAAAGATTCACATGGGGCATGTGCGCAATTACACCATTGGCGATGTCATTGCCCGCTACAAAACCATGCGCGGTTTTAATGTATTACATCCTATAGGATATGACGCCTTTGGTCAGCCCGCCGAGAATGCCGCAATTAAACACAAAACCGATCCTGCCGAATGGACTTATCGCTGCATCGATCTCATGCATAACGATTTCAAGCGCATGGGATTTTCTTATGATTTTTCCCGAGAGTTTTCAACATGCGACGCTCAATATTACAAATGGAACCAGTGGATTTTTCTAAAGATGGCCGAGAAAGGACTGGCTTACAAGAAAGCCTCTCCGGTCAATTGGTGTCCAAGCTGTTCGACGACGTTGGCCAACGAAGAAGTCATCAATGAAGCCTGCTGGAGATGCAAGACACCTGTTGTCCAGAAGGATCTTGAGCAATGGTATTTGAAAATAACCCAGTATTCCAACGATCTTCTGGAAGACTTAAAGAAGCTTACTCAGTGGCCTTCCCGTGTGAGGGCTATGCAGGAAAACTGGATCGGAAAGAGTTTTGGTGCTGAAATCTATTTTAAGGTCAAGGATTCTCAGCAAACGATTACTGTTTTTACCACCAGACCCGATACTATTTT
>JAEUSC010000239.1 GCA_016789035.1 Candidatus Omnitrophota bacterium | reverse complement strand
CGCGAGATCACACAAATCAGCGGCCTTTGTGTAAATCCGCTCGGAGATGAGCGGCGCCTTCAGCAGCTGATCGGCCTCTTTGAGATATTCCACCGACTGTTCCATATAGCGGCGGGCTTTACCGGGAATTTCCGCGGAACCCTGGGATGCCTCTGCAACCGTAGACGTCTTGGTCTTTGCACCCAGATCTACGGCAGGTTTTACAGCCCCAGATTTTTCCGTCTTAATAACAGGAGACGCGGACACATTGAGCTTTAATTCAAAGGCTCCCTGCTGGCCCTGGCATATCACATGATCCTCACCAATCCGGGTGACCCGAACATTTCCAAGCCAGTCCCCTACGGCAACAATCTGATCATTGATAATCGCCGTAGGTTTATCGCCCGCCATAATACCGGACAGTTTATAGGCCTCCTCAGCAAATCCCGGTGAGATAGACAATACGGACACGAGACATAATCCCAGGCGCACCGATTGAAGGATGGAACGCTTATTGATGCGGGTAAACTTTTCGATATTGAATAATCTTTTCACGCAGACCTTCCGCTGATACCGGTTTTACCAGAAAATCATTCATACCCGATGCGGCGGCCATTGCCCGGTCTTCCTGCAAGACCGCTGCCGTTAACGCAATAATGGGGAGATCTTTGGAAATTTCTTTTCGGATCATCGCTGTTGCCTCAAACCCGCCCAAGACAGGCATATGCAAATCCATAAAACACAAATCAAAATCTTTATCTGAGCGTAAAAGATCAACGGCCTCCTGCCCATTATTAACAAATACGCCCTCGCACTCCAGCAGTTTAAAATACTCTTCCAACAATAACTGATTAGGCAATGTATCTTCCGCGACGAGAATCCGTACACCGCGGCATGATGCGCGATCCTGCGTTTCAGGCTTCTGCCTTGAAACCTGAAGGACGGATTCAAGACTCGCTATAATCCCCTCCAGCGTCACAGGCCTGGACATATACACATCAAATACTTTTTGGTTAGGATCGAACATTTGCTCAGTTTTAAGATCGGAGGCGACCGCCAAAAACACTGTCTTGGCAAAGGCCGGATGTTTTTTCATTTTTATGGCCATCTCCATCCCGGAAAGTCCTTCCATCATAAGGTCGCTCAAAATGATATCCGGGGCCCGGCCGGTGGCCTGAATAATTTCGTCCACCTTTCTTAATGCGGCAAAGGGGGATTCACAGACACCCACAACCTTAAATGACAACTGTTCGCAAAATCGGGACAGCAACCGCTGACTCACTTTATGATCATCGACAATAAAGACCGTCTTATTGACAAAACCCAAAGATTTTAGTGTCTCACGCTCATCCGGCGCTGTTTTGTCCGATCGCTCCACGACAATCGTAAAAATAAATTGAGAACCCTCACCCAGCTGCGATTCCACAGCAATGGTGCCTTGCATCTTTTCAATAACGGCTTTAACAATGGTCAACCCCAGACCGGTTCCGCCATATTTTCTCGTCGTTGATTCGTCCACCTGAGTAAAAGATTCAAAAATGGCCTTGTGCTTATCCGCGGGAATACCGATTCCTGTATCTTTGACTATGCATTTTAAAATGATCTGCGATCCACGATCTTCCAACAGCTCGATGATAATTCCAATATCTCCCTGCGTTGTAAATTTAACGGCATTACCCAACAAATTTACAAAGACCTGTTTAAGCCGAGTCGGATCTGTTTTAATAAAGGCAGGAACAGCAGACTGTATATCAATATATGTATCAATGGGTTTGCCCGTCAAGCGGGTCGTGAGCATAAACATAACTTCTTTGGTCATCTGTCGGATATTCACATCTACCGACTCCAAATTTAACTTGCCGGCCTCTATTTTGGAAATGTCCAAAATGTCATCAACAATGCACACCAGCAGACGACCGCTGGAGACCATGGTTTCCAAATACTCCTTTTGCTTTGCGTTTAGCACCGTTCTCTGCAGCAAATCGGAAAAACCCAGGATCGCATTCATGGGCGTGCGGATCTCGTGGGACATATTGGCCAAAAACGTACTTTTCGCATTGTGAGCCTCCTGAGCTTCTAAGGCCAAATTTTCAGCATTTTCCTTGGCACGGCGAAGCGCCCGTTCGGCCTGTTTTCGTTCAGAAATATCGCGAAATGTACAGACACTGCCGACAATCTTCCCGTCTTTAAAAACGGGACGCGCATGGTATTCTACAGGGAACGAAGTTTTGTTCTTCCGCCAAAAAACTTCGGCATCAACAACCATAGGCTGTCCCGTCCTCAAAGCATGATAAATGCGGCAATCCTCCACGGGATAGTCGCTCCCATCGGGATACGAATGATGAATCAAAGAATGCATGTGCTTTCCCAATACTTCCTCGGTCTTTTCATATCCCAATAAACGCAAACAGGCGGGATTAACAAATGTGCACCGTCCCTCGGTATCAATACCGTAGATCCCTTCACCCGAGGAGTTCAAAAGCAACCGTATTCGCTCTTCACTTTCGGATAAGGCCAACTCCTTACGTTTGCGCTCGGTAATATCGGTCCGGACAGCCACATATTGCGTGACCTCACCCGAATGATCCTTGAAGGGAATAATAGACGTATCCACCCAGTAAAGACTGCCGTCTTTGGCTTTATTACAAATTTCTCCATGCCAAACGTTTCCGCCTGCAATCGTTGCCCACATTTCCGTAAAGAACGATTTAGGATGAATACCTGATTTGATGATGCGGTGTGTTTGTCCTAATAACTCTTCCCGCTGGTATTTACTGATCTGACAAAATCTGTCATTGGCATAAGTAATTTTTCCGGATAAATCCGTAATGGCGACGATGGAATGCATGTCCAGCGCAAGCTTTTGGTCCTTAAGCAATAACTCCAATTGTTTATTTTCCTGAATATTACTCAAAGCCCCGACCATACGAAACGGCTTATTATTATTGTCCCGCACGATATTCGCCTGATTGCGGACCCAAATGTATGACCCGTTCTTTTTCCTGATCCTGTACTCCATGCAATAATTGGTGGCATCCATCAGACAACGGTTGATTTCCTTAAGGACATCTTCTTGATCCTCCGGGTGGACCTGCTCCATAAAATATTTAACCGAATGAGGAAATTCATCCGGCCCATATCCTAAAATGTGTGCAAAGCGGGATGAAAACCAAATCTGATCGCCTGACATATTCCAGTCCCAAATGCCTTCACTGGTACCCTCAATGGCCAGCTGAAACCGCTCTTCGCTTTCTTCAAGAGATTTCCGCGTGGTTTGCAAGGTGTCGGCCATGGCATTAAACGAACTGGTTAATTCCCCTATTTCGTCGTTCCGCCCTTTATGTACGCGCAGATTGTAATTGCCTCTCCCGAAATCCCTTAACACATTTCGCAAGTCCAAAATAGGCAGGACCACCTGTTTGAGCGCCCAAGAACCAAAAAGAAACGTAATGCCGGTCATCAAGAGTAATAAACCGACGATACTCTTCTCAAAATCTTTCAACGGGGCCAAAACTTCCTTCTCATCAATCTCAGTGACAACACACCAGTTCATATCTTTCAAATACTGATAAGCACCATACACTTCCTCTCGACGGTAGTCTTTGTAACTAAAAGCATCCTTCTTTCCGGCAAAACAGGCGCGCGTTCCTTTGGTATTCACCTTTACTTTTAAGACCGTATCTGTCAAAAACCGTGAAGCCGTAATCATCATGTAATCTTTATTGACGACATAATTTTCACCCGTCTCACCTAATCCGCGCCGATCCAGTGTAATCTGGCCCAATATCCGCGCATCAATTTTAAAAACCAGCACACCCGCAAACTGATTCGTCGCAATATTCTTGATGGACTTGAAGATCATTAACGTTTCATTTTTCGTCAATGGATCCACCTGAAAGCCGCCAAAGAAAATATCATTTTCTCGTGTACGCTCCAGAAATTCGCCCGGCATCGACTTACCAACGAGATCTCTGGAGCTATTGGCCACAATAACGCCCTTTGAATCCCAGACGCCGATAATATTTATTCTGGACTTAACATCCAACCCTCCGAACGGATGTTCAACATTACCTAACACACTGTAGTAATTGTCTACTTCTGTTTGGATGGCCGCGATATTCGAAGGATCATTTTGTCCATCTTCTCTTAATTGCCGAAGAATAGAATTACTCGACATTTGTTTGATTTGGATGACTAACCTGTGGACTAAGTCCTCAATGTGAAAG
>JAEUSC010000227.1 GCA_016789035.1 Candidatus Omnitrophota bacterium | reverse complement strand
AAATTTCATTGCGCCAACGAAATCGTGCACACCAGCTGATCGAAAACTTTATGATCGCCGCCAATGGGGTGATGGTCAATTTTCTGCGGGCCAAGAATTCTCCTGTCATTCAGCGGGTGGTGAAGACTCCCGAACGCTGGGAACGTATTTGTGAACTCGCGATTGAACTGGGAGATGGTTTGCCGTCTCGTCCGAAGGCCAAGGCGCTTTCGGATTTCCTGGAGCGTCAGAAAAAGAGGGATCCCGAACGTTTTCCGGATTTATCTCTGGCCGTAATCAAACTTTTGGGTCAGGGTGAATATGATGTGGTCTATCCGGGCAAGAAAGGTGAAGGTCACTTTGGTCTGGCTGTGCAGGATTACACGCATTCGACCGCGCCGAATCGTCGCTATATTGACCTTATTGTTCAGCGTTTGCTTAAGGCCGCATTGAAGAAAACACGGGCGCCTTACAGTCAGGCGGAGTTAAAGCATATTGCTGGCTGGTGCACCGACCGCGATCAGTTTGCTAAAAAAGTCGAACGATTTATGAAAAAGGTTGCGGCGGCCATGATGCTTTTGGACCGTGTGGGCGATCAGTTTGAAGGGATCGTAACGGGCGCATCCGAAAAAGGCATTTATGTCCGCCTTGTGGATCCGCCGGCGGAGGGCCGCGTCACCCGTCGTTTTGAAGGCATGGATGTCGGTGATAAGGTGATGGTGCGTTTGATCAAGCTTTCACCGGAACGCGGTTATATTGATTTTGAAGGAATAGGGGCTCAGCCGTCCAAGCCGGCGCCGGATGCGTATCCGCATCGCCGTCCGCGGCAGCGCCGTGCCCGAAGAAAGTAATTGTAATTTTTTTAGATGGAGGAGATTGTGCATATTGCCGTATTGGGAGCGGGGATTATGGGTTCAGCCCTTGCGGAGCGATTGATCCAGGGCGGTCATACCGTTGCCGTTTATAACAGGACCGCAGACAAAATGAAAAATGTCGTGGCGCAAGGAGCACACGCATTTTCCAACGCATCGCAGGCGGTCAAGGCCTCGGATGCGGCCATTTTAATGCTTGCGGATATTAATGCGATCAATGCCGTTTTGTTCGGGATGCCGCGGGTATCATTTAAAAACCGTACTATTATCCAAATGAGTACAATCTCGCCAGACGAAAGTTTGCGGTTGGCCAAGCGGATTCAGCGTCTGGGCGGTTCTTATTTTGAATGTCCTGTCTTAGGAAGCAAAGAAGAGGCAAAAGCTGGAACGTTGATCTTGATGTTTGGTGGCAAAAGGGAAGTATTTGAGCAATGGACGCCGTTTTTATCGCCGCTGGGAAAGTCCCTGCGCTACATCGGCGAAGTCGGCAGCGCCTCCGGCATGAAGCTGGCCTTAAATCAATTGATCGCCGGGTTGGGGGCAGCCTTTAGCCTCTCATTGGCATTTGTAGAAAGCTCGACGATCGATAAAGAGTTGTTCATGGAAATTGTCCGCAAAAGCGCGCTATCTGCTCCTATGTTTGATAAAAAATGGGAGCGACTGGTTACCCGTCGCTATGATGGTCCTAACTTTCCCACAAAGCTGTTGCTTAAAGATGTGAATTTATTCTTGAAGGAAGCGAAACGTAAAAAACTGAATGTCGATTCACTGGCTGGGATCCGGCGGACGTTGGAGACCGCCATAAAATCAGGCCAGGCCGACGTGGACTACATTTCGATCATTGAAACAATGCGCCCTCGGCGTTAATATGTTGATGTTGGTATAAAGGAGTGTCTGCATGAAAACGTTGTTTGATCCCATCCGGATTGGGGATCTGCTGCTAAAGAACCGCATTTTTATGGCGCCGTTAACGCGGATGCGAAGCAAACAGCCGGGCAATATCCCGTATGAATTGAATGCCGAATATTATTCGCAGCGCACGCAAGCGGGGTTGATTATTTCGGAAGCTACACAAATTTCGCCATTGGGGCAGGGATATCCCGGAACTCCGGGCATCCATACCCAGCCACAAGTGGATGGTTGGAGACAGGTGACGACAGCTGTTCATAACAAAGGCGGGAAAATATTTCTTCAACTCTGGCACGTCGGACGGATTTCTCATTCGTCCCATCATCCTTACGAAGGTTTACCGGTCGCACCTTCGGCTATCAAACCCTCCGGCATGGTAACGACGGCTAATTGGCAGCAAGTCCCCTATGAAACGCCTCGGGCCCTGGATATTTCCGAGATTCCTGGGATTGTTGAACAATATCAGCAGGCGGCCAGAAATGCGCGGCAGGCTTTGTTCGACGGCGTAGAAATTCACGGCGCTAACGGATATTTATTGGATCAATTCCTGCAAGACAGTACCAATCGGCGTACGGATCATTATGGAGGATCGGTTGAGAATCGCGCCCGGCTTCTTTTGGAGGTAGTCGATGCGGTTGTCGCTTTATGGGGGAAGGAACGGGTCGGCGTGCGCCTTTCGCCTTATGGAACATTTAATGACATTTCGGATTCGCATCCCCTTAAGTTATTTACGTATGTCATTAAAGAATTGAGCCGACGGGAAATTGCGTATGTTCACGTGATCGAACCGCGAGCAACCGGTGCCGGCGGCGGTGATTCTGTTTATGAAAATGCGCCCAGCACTAGCGCGACCTTCAGACATCTTTTTAACGGCGTGTTTATCTCTGCCGGCGGGTACACCTTCCAGACGGCTACAGAAGCGGTTGAATCCAATCAGGTGGATGCCGTTGCCTTCGGCCGTTTGTTTATTTCTAATCCGGATCTTCCGATGCGGTTTAAAGCGCTCGCGGAGCTAAACAAATATAATCGCGCCACATTTTACGGAGGGGCGCATGTGGGTTACACAGACTATCCATTTATGGAACAATAAGGTAAAGAAGATAACGTTAAAAAATCTAATGAGAATGAGGTGCCTATGCAAAATCCGCTACTAATTACGTATCACGACATCCACAAAAACGATGAAATTGATTCCTTGATTCATGAGAAGTTTGAGAAAATCCAGAAAGAAAACCCTCGTTTAATCAAGTGTCATGTGACGCTGGAGAAACAAAGCAAGCATCACCAGAAAGCCAATCTGGCCTGCATCCGTCTGGATTTAAAAGTTCCTCATTTTGAGGATGTGGTTGTTTGTGAAAAGTGTGCGGAAGATCCTGTATCCTTAAAAAGCGCGGTCCTGAAGGTTTTTAAACAAGGTATCGAATCGCTTCGTGAAAACAAAAAATGGCGTCAGAACCAAAAACGCGGCACCGGCGGTGAATTGGGTGAAGAGGATGTGGAGGTTAAGGAAACAATATAAGATGGAAAATCATCTTTATTATTCTTTGTCCCAAAGAGTCTGTGAAAGGAAATAATGCGATTGTCAAAATTGGTCGGACTTGTTTTTTCGGTATTGTTAGCAGTTGGTTGTTCTCAGACAGGGTCAACACAGCAGGAAGGAAAGCCAATGCAAGGGCGTAAGATTTATTACAACCGTGTTATGTTGACAGATGCGCAAGCAGGACAGCTGGAGAATTTGTTTCAAGGCCATATTCCTGACGGGCGGTATTGGTATGACAAAACATCCGGCGCCTGGGGAATGGAGGGTGGTCCGACCGCGGGATTCGTATATGCAGGCATGGATTTGCCAGGTCCGATGCCCGCCGACATTTCCGGTAAAGGGACTGGAGTTTTTATTAATGGGCGTGAAATTCATCCCTTGGACAAGCAGGGGCTGCAGCAATTATTTGGTTCTGCTCCACAGGGTCGATATTGGCTTGATGCTCAAGGGAACCTTGGGCCAGAAGGCGGTGTGGCTGTTGTTAACGTGGCGATGGCCATTGCCCAGGTGCAAAGTCGTCAAGGCGGAGGTTCGGTCTCGCATGGTTATCCGGGAACAGGAGCTCGCGGAACATTAGGCAGTGACGGAGAAGGCGGTTCCATTTATTCCGGCACAGATGCTTCGGGCAAGTCAGTCTTTTGGTTTCCAGGAATGTAAGTGTGCTAACTGTTTGTCAGGAAAAGGAAAAAGGTTATGACTCAGGAAAAAAACAGTTCGCTTCGAACGATCATTCTCATGATCATATTCTTGCCTGTCATTGGATGGCTTGTTATGTTCTCTGTAAAAAAGAACAATGAGTCCGGACAGCGCACACAGCAATGTCAGGAAGAATGCGCTAAAAGCGGGAATGCTGGTTATGATTTCAAGTGGAACATCCTTTCAGGTCCTGTGTGTCAATGCATTCCTTAAACGAGTCTGTCTTTAAATGAAACCTAACATCCCTCGTAAACATCAGCCCAAGGGATTCGAAATTCTTTATGAAGATCGTGACGTGATCGTTGGGAATAAGGCGGCAGGATATCTAACCGTCTCGGCGCTTTGGAACAAGGTTAATACCATTCACTCGGCCTTAAATTGGTATGTTCGCAAGGGGCAGGTAAAATCACGCAAATGCGTCTACGTGGTTCATCGGTTGGATCAAGCCACGACGGGGGTGCTAGTTTTTGCCAAATCCGTTCAAGCACAGGTCTATCTTAAGGATCATTGGAAAACCACAGAAAAAATTTATTATGCTATTGTGCAAGGCCATCTGAATCAGAAGAGTGGTACCGTTTCCAGTTATTTACAGGAAGATGAAGACTACATCGTTCATTCGTCTGCGGATGGCCAGGGTAAGTTGGCGCATACGGAATATACGGTCCTTAAAGAAAATTCGAAACACAGTCTTTTAAAAATCAATTTGTTAACGGGTCGGAAAAATCAAATTCGCGTTCATATGGCGGATTTAGGTCATCCGGTAGTCGGTGATGAAAAATATGGAAAAAAAAGACTTGGGCATTTGATGCTCCATGCCCGTTCGATTGAATTTAATCATCCTTTCGACTACCGGCGGATAACGGTCGTTGCGCCTGTACCGGAATATTTTTCTCAGTTGGTGTCTTATTCTTATAGTAATGCCGGAGAGAATTCACCGATGGCTGCTGAAACGGAGAATAATCCGAGAATTTTTGAAAAGAAATGATATGATAGGAACGTTTTAGAAACAAAAAATATCCTTCGCATGGCGAATCCAGGTTTTTATAACAATCAACGACAAAATCAGCGTGTTCCTGTCAACTTGACGGCGAAGATCAGTTTCGGTTCGCAGGTCACATTGACCGGACGTATCCGTGATCTTTCCTTAAAGAGTGCATTTATTCTGATTAAGGGCGCGGTTCATATGCAGCTGAATGACGAAATCGCATTTACGATTGAGCCATTGGAGGCTGCCCAGCAGTCCGCCGTCAGCGGCCTTGCCCGCATTTCCCGTGTTTCTGCCGGTGAAGGCATTGCCATTTATTTTGTCAGATTAGATGAAGCATCCACCAGCCAGTTAAGAAAACTGGTTGAATGTTAAATTTTTCAAGAAAATTACGTCAAGGAGACAATCGATGAGTTTAAACAGCGTTAACATTATGGGTAATTTGACCCGAGATCCTGAAATGAAATATACGCCATCTGGCAAAGCGGTCTGCAGCATTTCCATTGCCAATAACCGGGTCTATGTGAAAGCCGGGGAAAAAGTTACAGAAGTCTCATATTTTGATGTTGAAGTTTGGGGCGCTGCCGCTGAGAATTGTTCCAAATATTTGACCAAAGGAAGCGGAATTATTGTCGAAGGCCGGCTGCGTCAGGACCGCTGGGAAAAGGACGGCAAAACTCAAAGCCGCGTGCGGATTTCCGCTAACAGTGTTCACTTTATGCCAAAGAAGCAGGGTGGAGCAATGGACCGCGAACCGGCTGGGGTCGCTGAAGGGACTAACCGGTTTCAACAAGCGCAACCATCCGATGAAATGAGTCCTGATTCGATCGCGTGGGAGGAGTAATATTCGATCGGCAGAGTATTGCGTCGTTTGACATGACGAGAAGGTCATGATACACTTTGGACACTTATGACACGTCTGAATAATCTAATCATACATTGCATTTCCAAATTGATGCTTTTTCCGTGCGTCGCATGGAGAAAGTCCACAGGGAGGGCTGTGTTTTGATTGATTAGTTAGGATCTTACGTTTGACAAGCTTTCGAAACCACCGGCTCTCCGTAGAACCGGTGGTTTTTTATTTGTCTTCGCAGGTTTAAATACCAATAAAGAGTGATGAGCGCAAAATTAACGCCGAAGCAATTTTCGCGGGGTAAAGAACTGAAAAAACATTCAAATGAACGATAGGAAGGAGGTGGTCACATGGATACGGTCAATATGTCAGGTATTAGTCTGGTTGTACTTATTGAATTCTTCGCGCAAGTCAGAGAAAAGGAGAATTTGCTAAGAAAAGAAAAATTCAGGTGAACAATGGATCTTCTAAAAGAAGAGAACGAAAGGAAAAAATATGCGATTTAACCATATAACTGAAGAGGAAAACATAAATCAGAACCAGCTGCTTCAGGTGACAGCTTTAGCGTATTTGGAAGACGCGCTTGCTCAGGAACATTATGAGGAATGTGCGCACTTGATCACGGAGGCTCGCAAGTATGGAGCTCAGGGGCGTGACATTCAAAAGTTGATCACTGAAGGGGCCCGTCGTGCACGGTATGGTCGATTTGACCCGCCAGCACGTAAGCAAAAAGGGGTCCGACGGTTCTAAGTCAAGGACCATACCATGCCTCACTCAAAGCCAAGGGGTTAAGGGCCGGTTAAGCGGACTTTAGCCCCTTTCTTTTCCCTATCGTTCCCTCGCTTGAAGCTCCTTATGACTCGTGATACTATACAGGCCTTTCGAGTTAATTAACTGACACGTCGCATAAGGAGTTCTAATGCTTATAGCCAAAAATACGAATGAAATCCATTTGCTGCCCGAAATGTCTAATCGTCATGGCTTGATCGCTGGGGCGACGGGAACTGGAAAAACCGTCACACTGCAATCGATGGCAGAACAGTTTAGTTTGATCGGTGTCCCGGTTTTTCTAGCTGATGTCAAAGGGGATCTGGCCGGAATCAGTCAGCCGGGTGGAAACAATCCCAAGATTAGCGAACGCATTCAAACCTTGGCGATCCCTGGACATACATTTGAGAGTTTTCCCGTCTCATTCTGGGATGTCTTTGGCAAGGGTGGGCATCCCGTGCGGTCAACGATCTCGGAAATGGGGCCTTTGTTGTTGGCCCGTCTTTTGAATTTAAATGACGTGCAGGCCGGTGTCCTGAATGTCATCTTTAAGATTGCTGATGATAACAGAATGTTATTGCTGGACCTGAAGGACATTCGTGCGATGGTGCAGTTTGTCGGAGAAAACGCGGCGGAATTTACGACGAGTTACGGGAATGTCTCTAAAGCGTCGATCGGTGCCATTCAGCGCGGATTGATGGAATTAGAAAGCCAGGGTGCTGACGAATTCTTTGGAGAGCCTTGTCTTAATATTTTCGATTTGATTCAAACATCATCCAACGGGCGGGGAATGATTAATATTCTCGCGGCTGATCAATTGTATTTAAAACCAAAGGTTTATGCCACTGTCTTGCTGTGGCTGTTATCTGAACTTTTTGAACAGCTTCCGGAAGTCGGTGACTTATCCAAACCCAAAATGGTTTTCTTTTTTGATGAGGCCCATTTATTATTTGAGGACGCGCCCGACGAGTTGTTAGAAAAAATCGAGCAGGTTGTCCGGCTCATTCGGTCCAAAGGCGTGGGTGTGTTTTTTGTGACGCAAAATCCCTTGGATATCCCTGAGAAAGTTTTGGCCCAACTGGGCAACCGCGTTCAACATGCCTTGCGCGCGTTTACACCGAACGATCAGAAGGCTATCAAGGCCATGGCCAGAACGTTCCGTCAAAATCCTACCTTGAATATTGAAACAACCCTTGTTGACCTTGCCGTCGGGGAAGCCTTAGTCTCAACGCTGGATGACAAAGGAAGTCCCATGATTGTACAACGCGCCTTCATCTGTCCTGGCCGCAGCCGTGCTGGAGCCATCACGATGGATGAGCGTCAGAAGATCATTAAAGAATCGATTCATTACGGCAACTATGAACATGCAGTTGATCGGGAGTCGGCCTATGAAGTTTTGAAGAAACGCGCGGAAGAACGGATAGCTCAGACAAAACAGGAGGAACCTGAAACCCAGCCTGCCCGTCAGCCGAAAGCTATGGACATGCGCACTGTGCGCCGTCCGGGTCGTCCACCAGATGATTTAATGACAACGGTCGCTAAAAGTGCCGCACGCACGATCGGGAGCTCCGTCGGACGGCAAATCATCCGCGGGGTGTTAGGGTCGATC
>JAEUSC010000224.1 GCA_016789035.1 Candidatus Omnitrophota bacterium | reverse complement strand
GAAAGGGCGGCGGCCGAGCGGGGCAGCGCGCCGGCTCCGGCGCCAGCGAGTAAGCCTGCGTCTGCGGCTGTTAGCAAACCATCTTACGCGGCCTCAACGAGTGTTCCTTTTTATTCCATTGCTCAAATCAATAACAATTCGCTTAAACCCGGCATGTACGAGACTGAAGGGTATGTTACCTTTATCAATCAGATCAAAGGCTGTAAGACGCAGTATGATTGTCCGCCGGGAGCCGATACGAGTGTGATTTTAGTCAACGAACAGAAAAACGGATCGTCGGATACGTCCATCCGGATTAAGATCACCAAAGACACCCAAGGGCTCGAAAAGGGCGGCCGGTATCGTTTCACCGTCCAAGCCGGGACCGGGACGCCAAAACTTGAGCTGGTCAAGTTCCAAACGGCGCATTGAACGTCTCCTAAATATAACCGGGGTGCATCAGTTTGCGCCCGTCCTTTGAACAACTCCGGAGGTTCTTATCTTGCATTCCGCTCTGTCTAAATCTACAATAAGTTCCATACTTGATCCCTTTCACCGAGTCACCGGTTTTCGATATGCGAAAATTCCTTAATTTTGGTCCCGTCAGATTTGTTCTCTTGATTTTGGTGTTTCTGTTTATGGGTTCATTGGTCCGGGCCAATGATCTTGAGCTTCAGAAGATCGAGTCGGCCGAAGGGGTGGCCTGGCTGCAGCCCTGTGAGGAAAAAGTCCTGGGCGTTGATATTCTTTGTAACAAAATATGGAAGCAGGACGTCGGTAAAAATTCCATTACCTTCACCATCAGTGAAGATCCCGCGGTCTTATTAACGGTGGCACGCTCGGCCGAGGTCTTTACCGGCATTGACGAATTAAGCCTCGATAAACTTAAGAAAATGGGCCATTATGCCGAGGGATTTGACCTGCAAAAGCTCACCATCGGGTCGAATCCGGCGGTCAAAGTCCAGGGGTATTCCGAAGGTTACCCCGATATCCGTCTTTTGGATCTCTATGTTTACCATGACTTTAGGATATATAGCTTCTTATTTTCGGTGAGCCCGGGGCAGGATTGGGAGCGTTTTTCAGTCCTTGTTTCGGATATGATCAAAAGCATTAGCTTTGTCGATCCAAAGAAATAATGGTATCTTTGTTTAACGTTAATATTTCTATTTAGGATAGGAATGTATGCGCGCAGCCGTTATTGATGTTGGTTCCAGTTCCATCAAGCTGATTGTCGGCGAACTTCACAATGATGAAATCCGGATCATTGAATCGTTAAGAAATGTCGTTCCGATCGGCAAACACACCTTTCTTAAAGGACGCATTCCGCAGGGAATCATCAATCAAACCATCAGTGTTTTAGAACGCTACAAACAGACTCTTCAGGAGCTCGACGTTAAAGATTTTACCGTGATTGCCACCACCGCTGTGCGTGAAGCCCGCAACCGCGACATTTTTTTAGACACCGTTTATCGCAAGACCGGGTTTAAGGTGGATGTGTTGAATGTGGGCGATGTGGTTTATTACACGGACTCGTTTCTTTCCCATTCCAGCAAAATCAAAAAGGCGTATCCGATCCGCGAAAAAAATCTCCTGATTGGGGAGCTGGGTGCGGGCAGTCTCGATATTTCGGTCATGGAAAAAGGCAATACCCTCATGAACATCGGGTTTCCTATCGGAACGTTGCGTCTGGCGCAGTTTATGGCGGGCTTAGACGGAAGCATGGAAGAGATTTACGACGCGGTGGAAGAATACATTGCGCATGAAATCAAATATCTTCAGCAGATGAGCCCCAAGCTCAATGTGGATGATGTCATTTTGATCGATGAAAACTATTCGGTCTTTCTTCAGAACATTCTTCCGAACAAGCGGCGGGATTCCAATTTTTTCCAGTTTAAAAAAGCGGAGTCGGACGAATTCTTGGCGCGGCTTCGTGAGCGCAGTGCGGTTGAAATTGCCCGGGATTACAAAATTCCGGTGGAGATTTCGGAGACCATTGTGGGGTACGCCGCCATTCTTAATTCGCTATTTAAACTGACCAATAAGGAAAACATTTATATTCTGGAGACGTCTCTTTCGGAGGCGATTCTTGCCAACATGCTCGATAAGTATGAGACAGTGGATAAGAACAATAAGCTCGAGCAATTGATTTCTGTCGCCACTTATTTGTGCCGCAAGTTCAATCTGGATTTAAAGCACATGGGCCATGTGGCTGAACTTTCCAAGACCCTCTTTCATGAATTCAAAACATCGTTGGGGCTGCAGGAAACGGATTTACAATATCTGATTCTCTCGGCCTACCTGCACGACATCGGGATGTTTATCAATAACCGCGCCCATCATAAACATACAGAGTATGTGATTAATTCGCTGAATCTTTTCCGTCTGACCGAAGATGAAATCAAGATCATTGCGGCGGTTGCCCGGTATCACCGCAAGTCATCACCGTTAACAACACATTTGATTTATAACTCTTTGTCTTCGGCTCAGCAGATTTTGGTGCAGAAGTTAAGTGCTATTTTACGTATCGCCAACGCCCTGGACCGTTCGCATCGCCAGAAAGTCAAGCGCCTGGAGGTTAAGTTTTCAAAAACTGAGGACATTCAACTGATTGTTTATACCCATGAAGGCTTTTTGCTGGAGAAATCCAGCTTCATGGAGAAAAAAGGGTTTTTTGAAGAAATCACGGGTAACCGTTTGGTATTGACCGTGCGCCAGGAAGAAGTTTCGTGAAACTTACGGTGGGCGCAGGAAGATGGCTTCGCAATAACGGTTACTAGGAAGCCGGCGAAATTTTAGGTTGATATAGTCATATTCTTTTCAAGGTATTAAAAATAGAAAGCAGCACAACGATATGTCCGAAGAAACGGCCCCTCCAAAACAGAATCATTTAAAACACCGCGATTTAAGCTGGCTGGATTTTAACGCCAGGGTGTTGGAAGAAGCGGTCGATCACGCCAATCCCTTGCTGGAGCGATTGAAGTTTGCGGCGATCTTCGTCAGCAATTTGGACGAGTTCTTTATGGTGCGGGTGGCGGATTTAAAGCGAATCATTGATTCCGGATATAACAGGGAAGATGTCTATGGGTATTTTCCGCAGGAGGTTTATCCGCAGATCCGCACACGTGTTGATGAGCTGGTTAAGCGATTGTATGAAATCCACGGCGGAAAGATTTTAAGAGATTTAGAAAAGCACCGCATTCATCTTAAAACATTTAACGACTTATCCAACGACCAGAAAAAGTTTGTGAAGCGCTATTTTGACGGCACCGTCTTTCCCATTATTACCCCCATGGCTGTAGACCAGGGGCATCCGTTTCCGGTTTTGCCGTCGAAGACCATTGCCTTTGCCGTTAATATCAACCGCAATGATGAACTGCATCTGGCCATCATTCCGATTCCGACGAACCTTGGCCGCGTTTTGAAACTGCCCTCGGAGAAGGACACTTATGACTTTATTCTTCTGGATGAAGTCATTAAAGAGCACATGAAGGTGTTCTTTAAGGGATACAAGATTCAGGATTTTTCGCTGTTTCGCGTGATCCGCGACAGTGAAGTCTCGGTTGAGGACGAAGACGCGTCGAATCTTCTTAAGGCTATGGAAAATGAACTTCTTAAAAGAAGCCGCGCCAAGGCCGTTTATCTGGAAATCGAAAAGTCCTGTTCGCCGGAATTATTAGATGCGTTGTGCGCAGGGATTGGGTTTTCAAAAGCCGAGGTTACATTCATTAACGGGACGCTCGATCTGACCTATCTGATGAGCCTTTCGTGCCAGATTGATATTCCGCAGCTGACGTACAAAAGTTTTGTCCCCTGCAAGCCGGCCTATGAAAATATTTTCGACAAAATCCGTGAAGGGGATTTTATCATCCAT
>JAEUSC010000219.1 GCA_016789035.1 Candidatus Omnitrophota bacterium | reverse complement strand
GAACGAAGATTAATCTTTTAGCACCGTTGGTGCGGGGAAAAAAAGGGGAGTATCGTCAAATCGCCTCTCAAGTCTCCAAGGCGGGTTTTACAAGGTTGCGCGTAAATGGAAAAATTCAGGACGTGTCGGAGAAGTTCACGTTGGATCGATACAAAATTCATCATATCGAAATTGTAGTTGATCGATTGAGTATTAAATCTGAAATAAAGAAACGGCTAACAGATTCCGTTGAGACAGCTTTGCAGGTTGGTGAAGGCATAGTCATTGTTGATTTCAACGGTTCGGCACCTGATGTGATGTTTAGCGAGAAATATGCCTGTTCGGAGTGCGGAACATCTCTAAGTGAATTGGAACCGAGAATTTTTTCATTTAATTCTCCGTATGGCGCGTGTCCTGACTGCAACGGTCTAGGGACAAAAATGGAAATTGATCCGTCAGCGCTTGTACCGGATCCATCAAAACCCTGGGTTCAAGCTATTGCGCCTTGGAAAAAGGGAGCCCGCGGATACATGATGTATTACCGTGCGGTCTTACGGGAAATTGCAAATATTCATGACATCGATTTGAAAATTTCTTTTAACGATTTGTCCAAAAAAGAACGTCAGATTATTCTGCACGGATCGCAGGATACCGTTTGGGGAAAGCCATTCGAAGGCGTTGTAAAATATTTGGAGCGTTTATTCCGTGAAACAGACAGCGACTGGCTTAAAGAAGAAATCAACGGTTTTATGTCAGAGTCCTCCTGCCCAACGTGTGAGGGGCAAAGGCTGAAGAAAGAATCATTGGCGGTCCGGGTGGGTGAAAAGAACATTGCGCAGGTTTCCGGTATGTCTATTAAGGAGGCTAGGCAGTTCTTTGCGGCCGTTTCTTTGACTAAAGAGCAGAAAATTATTAGCGAAGAAATTTTTAAAGAAATTGTCCGCCGGCTGGAGTTCTGCATCAATGTCGGTCTTGAATATTTAACGTTGGACCGTCGCAGCTCAACGCTCTCTGGCGGCGAGGCGGAGCGAATCCGGTTGGCTACACAGGTAGGTTCCGGGTTGGTCGGTGTTATTTATGTTTTGGACGAGCCCAGTATTGGTTTGCATCAAAAGGATAATCAGCGTTTGTTATCAACGCTCCAGGCTCTGCGCGATTTGGGAAATACGTTAATTGTTGTTGAACATGATGAAGAAACCATCCGGAAAGCAGATTATGTTATTGATCTGGGGCCCGGTGCCGGGGAGCATGGCGGTAAGGTTTTGTATGCAGGTGAAGTTTCAGGCATAGTGGATTGCCAAGAGTCGCTCACCGGAAAATACTTAAAAGGCGAGTTCGTTATTCATCAGCCGCAAAAGCGTCGTGAAATAGTCAAAACAAAGTTTTTGAAAGTATTCGGAGCCAGTGAACATAATCTGAAGAATATTGATGTTCAAATTCCTTTTGGAACATTTAGCTGTGTGACAGGAGTTTCAGGATCAGGAAAATCCACATTAATTGAGGATATCGTATATAAGACGCTGGCTTTAAAGATCAATGGGGCCAAAGAGAAACCGGGCCAATTCAAAAAAATGGAAGGGATCGAACATATTGATAAAGTCATTGTGGTCGACCAGTCTCCGATCGGCCGAACTCCGCGGTCAAACCCGGCGACTTATACGGGAGTCTATAGTCATATTCGGGATTTATTTAGTCTTTTACCAGAGTCCAAGATGCGAGGATATAAACCAGGGCGGTTTAGTTTTAATGTCAAAGGTGGCCGGTGCGAGGCATGCGGCGGAGACGGAATTAAGAAAATCGAAATGCATTTTTTGCCGGAAGTCTACGTGCAATGTGAAGTTTGCCACGGTAAGCGTTTTACCGACCAGACCTTGGAAGTGGAATACAAGGGAAAGAATATCGCCGATGTGTTGAATCTTTCTGTCTATGAGGCGATTAGCCATTTTGATAATATTCCGCGCATTTTAAATGTTTTGAATACTCTTAATGATGTGGGGCTTGGATATATCCGTCTCGGTCAGGCGGCCACCACATTGTCCGGCGGAGAGGCTCAGCGCGTTAAATTGGCCAGTGAATTGTGTAAGCCGGCCACGGGAAATACGTTTTATATTTTAGATGAACCCACCACTGGTTTGCACTTTGCGGACGTTGACAAGCTGTTGCGGGTTTTACAAAAGCTCGTGGACCGTGGAAACACTGTGTTAGTGATTGAACACAATCTTGATGTCATCAAAAGTGCCGATTATTTGATCGATTTGGGACCGGACGGTGGAGACAAGGGCGGCGAACTGGTATTCTGTGGCTCTCCCGATGAGATCATTCTTCATCCCGCCTCTCACACCGGACGTTTTCTTAAGGAGTTTGTAAATCAGAACGCTCTAGGAGTCGTCCCAAGGTAGTGCAATAAACAGCAATGACAAAACACTGGATCACAATATGAAAAATTTTTTTGTAAAGTTATTCATTATGGCTGTCCTAATAATCAGCAGCATCATGGCATTATCTTTTCCTATAAAAGTATACAGTGCGCAGGATGCGGAAAAGGAATTGTTTTTTGTTGCTCAAAGCGCATTTGACGATGGGTTTTATGATGTTGCGATTCGCTACATCGAGGAATTTATGCAGAAGTATCCGCAATCGGATAAGAAAGGCCAGGTTCTGCTTTTAAGTGGCCAATGTTATTTCTTCAAGAATCAGTATTTAAAGGCCTTCAATACCTTTCAGGATCTTTTAAAGTACTCGGAATATAAAGATGCCACTTTATTTTGGCTTGGAGAAACGTACTTAAAAGGCCTGGACTATGCACAGGCTGAAAAAAGTTATAAGCAAGTTGTAGAGTTGTATCCTAATTCCTCGTACGCTCCGCAAGCGTATTATTCTCTTGGCTGGTCTTATTTTGATCAGAAGAAATATACGGATTCTTCAGAGACTTTTTCTAAGTTGCTCAAACAATATCCGACTCACCAGTTAGCAGAGGATGCTACTTATAAAGTTGCGGAATGCGCTTATAACCTGGGTGATTATTTTAGGTCGGTGGAACTCTTCAAAGGGTATCTCCTGAAGTTCCCGCAAACCAGCAAAGAAGTTCAGGTGGATTTTTATATCGCCGAATCGTATTACTATCAGGAAAAATATGTTGAATCCAATATTTATTATAGGAAGGTGCAGGAAACATCTCAAGATACGGGTTTGATCGTTGCCTCTTATGTCAGTCAAGGATGGGGATTTTTGAAGCTCAAAAATTATCCTGCCAGTATCGAGGCGTTTACTACGGCGGAAAGTATTGCATCAGAAAAGCACGCCTTAACTGATGATGTTTATCTCGGAAAGGCCAGTTACTATTCGGAAACGGGCGATGCCGAACAGGCATTGCAAGCTTATCAGAAACTCCTTGAGCTGTTTCCCAAGAGCGCACGTATGTTGGAGGCTCACTTAGGAATCGCTAATGTTTTTTATTCCCAGCAAAAGTATAATGATGCGATCCGAGAATACAAAGTGGTGATCGATAGCGGCGATCAGGCAGGTGAATCTCAGGATATTATAGAAAAAGCCAATTTTGGAATGGCTTGGACTTATTTAAAGATGGGGCAGGTGGATCAGTCCATTGCCAGTTTTCAAACAGTGCTTGATAAAACTAAAAGTACAACGGTCAAAGTGAGTGCATTGACGCAAATTGGAGACGCCTATCAGGATATGTCGGAATGGAATAAAGCGGTCGAAGTGTATGATAGGATTCTTAAGGAGTATCCTGGCAGTGTTTATTCCGACTATGTTCAATATCGTCAGGGAATTGCCCTGTTGAAATTATCTAAGATTGAGCTAGCCACCATTGCCTTTCAGAGTCTTCAACAAAATTTTCCTAAGAGTAAGTATCTGGCAGACATCAATTATTATTTGGGTGTGGCTTATTTTAAAAAGGGGGATTGGTCTGCGGCAATTAAGGCTATAGAAACGTTCTTGAAGAATCCAAGTCATCCCGCGGACTTTACTCCTGAAGCGAATTATGTTTTGGCTTTATGTATGTTGAACCTGTCCAAGGCTGAAGACGCCATCAAGCTGTTTCAGAAAATTATAAAAAATTATCCTAACAATCTTTCCATTGTTCGCAACTCAGAGATGGGTATGGCCAAGGCCTACCATAGTCTTGGTCAAGACAAAGAGGCTGTGCGCAGGTTCAAACTGATTTTGTATAAATACCCGGATACCGAAACAGAAGAAGACGCGCTGTTTTGGCTCGCGCAGTTCTATTTTAAGAGCGGAGATTATCCGGGAGCGATTGAATACTATCAGAAGATTCTTGGCCATTTAAAAAATAAGGATAAGAGCGGCCGCCTCCATTATGAACTGGGTCAGGCCTATGAGATGAATAAAGAATATGAAAAGGCTTTGATTGAATACCGAAAAATTCCTGAAAGCGATAAGGAGATGGCTGCCAAGGGAGGGCTTTCCATTGCCGGAATTTTTTCAAAAGAATTAGATCCGGATAAAGCCGCAATCACCTATCAAAAAATTATCGATACCAACCCCGAATTCCGTCGGGATGCTTATATGAAACTGGCTCAGGTTTACCGTCGGGGTTCAGAATTTGAGAAAGAGGCTAAAACTTATGAAGATGCGTTGTCCACTTCTAAAGGAGTCAGTGTTGTATCGGATGTTCAGTTGCAATTTTCCATTGGGGATGCTTACGAAGCCATGTCTGCATGGGAAAAAGCTATTGAGGGGTACTTAAAGATTCCTTACCTTTACAAAAGCGAGCCCGGTTGGGCGGTCAAAGCATACTTAAGAGTTGCGCGGATTTTTGAAAATAACGAGGATTGGGACAATGCCAAAGCAACTTATGAAAAGGTATTGACCTATCAAACGGAAGAATCCACCTATGCTCAGGAAAGAATCGACTGGATCAAGAATCTGAAAGTAAAAAAGAAGTGATGTGTGGATGCATGTGTGAGTTATTGATGGAGAATTAAAATGAGCGTTGCGCAATTATTTTTAAAAGGCGGCCCCATCATGTGGCTGATCATGTTATGTTCCTGTGTCAGTCTGGCAGTTGTTATCAATAGGTTTAAATATTTTTCCCTCGTTCCTGCCAATGAGTATTTACTAAGATCTAAAGTCTTTGAACTCACTAAACAAAACAAAATTAAAGATGCGCTCGTTTTGTGCGAAAAAACTTCCACGCCCGCTGCCAGAATACTCAAAGCCGGAATACTCTGTTTTGGAAGACAAAGTGTCTTTATTAAGGAAGCTGTGGAAACTGCAGGACATTTGGAAATTGTGGCGATGGAACGTAACCTGATGGGGCTGTCGACGGTCACGCATGTGGCGCCGCTACTAGGCCTATTAGGTACAATGTTGGGGCTGGCTAACAGTTTCTTTGTTATTCAATCCAGATCTCTTGCCTTAAATCCGGTGACATCGGGAGATATTGCAGGCGGCATTTGGCAGGCCATCTTGACGACTATTTTTGGGTTGATGATTTCGATCCCGTCCATGCTTTTTTATAACTATTTTGTGTATAGAATTGATGATTTCGTTTCTCAATATGAGCAGATGTCTATGGAGTTTTTAAATTTGGTCGCTCTGTCTGCGGACGATCAATCCTAAGAAGGAAAAATTTTGAAACTCAAACGACAAGCACAGGTCATGCGAGTCAATGATGTTTTTCAATGGGTATCATTTTTTAATGTGCTGCTTCAGGTGGTCTTTTTCTATTTTATAACGAGCGCTTTTACATTATCGCCGCAAATTGATGTGCAGATTCCCAAAGCGGTCACAAGCGATGCTCTGGTCGAGGAGGACTCTGTTATTCTCATAACAAGTGAGAATTTGATTTACTGGCGTAATGCCGTGATATCCCTTAAGGATTTAAAACAGCAATTGCATCAGGCGGCGTTTGACAGATTATCAATTCTTATTAAAGCTGATCGGCGGGCCTCGCTGGGAAGAATTGTGGATATTTGGAATTTATGTAAGTCGTTGGAAATTGAGCGAGTCAATATTGTAACCACCAGCGAGTAAAAGATGAGAGAATTTGATATAAGTCAATTTAAACATTTCTTTGTATCGGTATGTTTTCATTTGGTTGTATGTTCCACGGTTGTTATTACCTTTCCGAATACCAAATTTCCGGTTAAGCCACAACTTGTCTTCTGGGGATCATTTTTGGGTCCGCAGGATATGGCATTTTCTGGGGAAAATGAGAACCTCTATCAACGT
>JAEUSC010000204.1 GCA_016789035.1 Candidatus Omnitrophota bacterium | reverse complement strand
TCCCACACAGCCACTCATGGGGCCTTTGGTGCTCTGGCCTTTGGTATCGGGACCTCTGAAGTCGAACACGTTTTAGCCACACAGACACTTCAACAAAATATCTCCAAGACTATGCTGATTAATATCGACGGCCATTTAGGTTTTGGTGTGACATCCAAAGACATCGTTTTGTACATTATTGGTCTGATCGGCACAGCAGGTGCTACCGGATACGTAGTGGAATATGCCGGCAGCACGATCCGGGCACTTTCCATGGAGGCCCGGATGACGATCTGCAATATGTCGATCGAAGCCGGTGGAAGGGCAGGAATGATCGCTCCCGATGATACAACTTTTGCTTACATTAATGGACGGGATTTTGCTCCTAAGGGCGATCTCTGGGACAAAGCTGTGACTTATTGGAAAACCTTGCCATCGGATAAAGATGCCAAATTTGACCGCGTCATAAACATCAAGGCCGAAGAGATTAAACCTCAGGTCACTTGGGGAACGTCCCCAGGACAGGTCACATCGATTGACGGTGTGATTCCTGATCCCGACAGTTTTAAAGATCCTGTCGAGCGAACAGCCGCGCGAAATGCACTGACCTATATGGATTTAAAACCAGGTACCCAAATTTCTGACATCAAGATCGATAAAGTTTTTATCGGCTCCTGTACGAACGGCCGCATTGAAGACTTGCGTGCTGCTGCTGGTCTTTTGAAGGGGAAAAAGGTGGCCCCAGGTGTACAGGCGATTGTTGTTCCCGCTTCAGGCCGAATTCGTGTTCAGGCAGAAAAAGAGGGGCTTGATAAAATTTTCATAGATGCAGGATTGGAGTGGCGGTTTGCCGGATGTTCCATGTGTTTAGGAATGAACGATGACCAGCTTTCCAAAGGTGAGCGGTGTGCCTCATCGAGTAATCGTAATTTTGAAGGTCGACAAGGTCCCGGGGGGCGTACGCATTTGATGAGCCCCGAAATGGCCGCCGTTGCAGCGATTACAGGAAAGATTAGCGACGTCCGTTCATATTTAAAATAATGGCAATCTATTGATGAGTTTAATTGTTATCACCACTTGAGAGGAAGATTATGGAAGCATTTATCAGGCACAGCGGAATAGCGGCACCATTAGACAGAGTCAACGTAGATACCGACGCCATCATTCCTAAACAATTCTTACGTAAAATTGATCGCGTGGGCTTTGGTAAACACTTATTCCATGAATGGCGCTACACGGATTATGAAGGAACAAAAGAGAACAAGGAATTTGTCCTTAATAAGCCGCAGTACCGCAACGCTACGGTATTACTCACACGTGATAACTTTGGCTGCGGTTCAAGCCGTGAACACGCGCCCTGGGCGTTGGCGGATTATGGATTTAAGGTTATTATCGCTCCTAGCTTTGCTGATATTTTCTACAATAACTGCCTCAAAAATGGCATTCTTTTGGTGCAATTGAGTTCCGCCCAAGTTGATCAGTTATTTAATTTTGTGGAGACGACTGAGGGTGCACAAATTTCTGCGGATTTGCAATCTCAAACCATTACAACCATTGGACAAACCTACAAGTTTGATATCAATTCGTTTGCCAAGGAATGTCTTCTAAAAGGTTTAGATCAGATTGGTTGGACTTTGCAATTCGATCAAAAGATTAAGAACTATGAAGTGAAGAACCAGCAAACCAAAGCTTGGCTTTAAACAGGATCATCTCAATGTGTTTCATGGTTAGACGCACACAATTGTTTCTCGCCCAAAGTTTTTCTCTAAATCAATTTTCCAAATGTACAAAAGGCCTTATGATGATTCCGACGAAAATGGAATCTAATAATTAAAAAGCAATCCGAGACTGAACAATGACTAAAAAAAATGATCTCAGAAAATACTCTTCCATTGTAGTGGATGGAGCGGACCGCGCACCTTCACGGGCGATGTTGCGTCCCGTGGGCTTCAAGGACGAAGATTTCAAAAAACCGCAAATCGGGATTGCATCCACCTGGTC
>JAEUSC010000136.1 GCA_016789035.1 Candidatus Omnitrophota bacterium | reverse complement strand
GCCGCCCTCAGCATTCAGTGAGCTGATCCGGCGTTTGATGGTCAATGGTTGGAAGGTGATTGTCTCTGGCGGGCCGGGAGATGTTGCGCTGGCCCGTCAGATAGCAAAGGACTCTACTGTAGAGCCGATGGTATGGGCCGGGCAGACGTCATTGGGAGAACTTGCGGCCTTATATCAAAAAGCCCGTTTTGTCATTTCGAATGATTCAGGACCTTCGCATGTGGCCGCGAGCGTAGGCACGGACGTGATCGCGTTATTTGGCCCTACGCGTCCCGAAGTCACGGCTCCGCGGGGAAGAGGGAATGTGCACGCGATATTTAAGGAGATCGGTTGTAATAAGGCCCCGTGTTATCATTTGTCGTGTCCGTCGAATGTGTGTATGCAGGAGATTACCGTTTCCGATGTTTTACAAGTTATCAACCGAGAAGTCCGTTAAGGAAATTTTGATAGTATCGCTGACAAATATCGGCGATGTGATTGCGGTTGCACCATCGATGGACGTGGTGCTTAATGATTTTCCTCAAGCAAACGTGTCTGTTATTGTTGGCCCTAAAGGTCGGTCGCTTTTTGACCAAAACCCGCATTTAAAGCGGGTGTTTGTTTATGATAAGCATGCTTCGAATCACGAGAAGTTGGCTTGGGTGCAAGGCTTGAGATCTGTCCGTTATGATGCGGTGATTGACTTTAGAAATTCATTTTTGCCGTTTCTGCTTCAAACAAAAACGCGCACTCCACCTCAAATGGGCAATTCGAAAAATTTGCATTTGGTTGATAAACATTTGCTTCGTCTGAAAACCATCTACCCGTTTTCTAAACGGCCGGATTTGAGGAAATCTATTGCCATTTTACCGAAAGACAGAGATTATGTGGATGCTTTGCTGCGCGGCTATATCAAGCCAGGTGATCAGTTCGTTTTGATAGCGCCGGTCGCCCAAGATTCAGCGAAGACATGGAATACTTTAAATTTTGCCCAGGTTTGCGATGGGCTCATTGATCGTTACGGTTTAAAGGTTGTGATGGTGGGGTCGGATGAAAACAAAAGTACTATGGATGAAATTCAGAGCCAGATGAAGCGTTCCTTCTTGGCATTACCCGGTCAAACCGATCTTATTCAGGTGGCGGAAATTCTGAATCGCGCGCTTTTCTCTATTGTTCATGACAGTGGGATTATGCACATGGCCAGTTATTTCGATCGTCAGGTATTAGCGCTCTTTGGGAAGACGGACCCCCGGCTTTCAGGTCCGTGGTCAAAGGGCAGCGGATATATTTGGAAAAACCAATCGTGCCAGCGCTGTGTCAGTCGTGACCAGAAATACAAGCATAGCTGCATGTCGGCTATTACACACGAGGATGTTTTAAACAGTATCGTTGTTCAGGATAAGTCTGTCCTTATCAAAACAATTCATCAGCCATGCGAAAATTTCAAAATGTCTTAATCATTCGCACCGACAAGATCGGTGATGTGGTATTAACGACTCCTGCTATTGCAGCGGTGCGGTCCAATCTTCCACAGGCAAAAATTACGGTACTTGTTTCTGGGTCGACAAAGGCACTTTTGCAGAGTGATCCGAATATCGACGAATTGATTGTTGATGACCGTATCAACGAGAATAAGGGATGGATGGGATTTTGGAAGCTCGTTGACATAGTTAAACAGAGAAGATTTGATTGCGTTATTATTTTTCACACCAAAAGGCGCACAAATTTATTGTCCTTTTATGCCGGTATTCCGGTGAGGATCGGTTATAAGGATAAAAATTTTGGGTTTCTTTTAACTCATGGCATTAAAGATGACCGCTTTTTGGGAATCAAGCATGAAGTGGATTATTGTCTGGATTTACTTAAGAATTTGAATTTTAAAGTCGATGGTTTTCGGCCGGTGTTGTCCGTTGATCCCGATGCCCGCCAGTTTATTGATCAATGGATTCGGGAAAACCGGTTATCCGGTAAAAGAATCATTGCCATCCATCCGGGGGCGAGCGATCTGACCAAGTGTTGGCCGGTTGAGTCATTTGCCCGGTTGATTGATGAATTAGCGGCGATCCCGGAATCTGCAGTTGTTGTATTTGGCGCCGGCGAGACGGTTAAGTTAATTCATACGATCCGAACACAGTCTTCGGCCAAATTCTTTGATTTGTCGGGAAAGACGTCGCTGGCACAAATTATCGCGTTGTTAAGTCGAAGCCATGTCCTTGTGTCTAACGATTCAGGACCGGTACACGTGGCGGCCGCATTGGGAATTTACGTGGTTTCTTTATTTCTTCGCAATCAGCCCGGCATCAATGCCGAACGGTGGAAGCCGTTTGGCGAAAAGGGGTTTCTGTTACTCAATAAGGACGATGAGGCGGTCGTGTTGGACCGTTCAGGCCGCCAGGTCATCTCTGGACGTAAGGATTCCATTAAAGTGGATGAGGTTAAAAGTCTTGTGGTGGATTTGATTAGCCGCGTATAATCCTTAAACGTATCCTTAACTATTCTCCATCAAACAGTTAGATCCGACGCAAGCCGGCCTTTTCTTTCCTGGGGGCTTGGTTGACTGCATTTTTAAACTGTGCTACAATCAGCCTCTTTTCGTAAATAAAATATGAATAAATATAATAGAATTATTAATAAATTTAGGGGCAAAAAGATTCTTGTTGTTGGGGATTTGATCCTGGATCATTACGTTAAGGGCGAAGTTTCACGTATCTCTCCAGAAGCTCCCGTTCCTATCGTCCTTCAGACAGATTCTTTTTTTACTCCCGGCGGATCTGCCAATGTGGCAAACAATTTGAGCTCTTTGGGGGCTGATGTGACGATTGTGGGGTTGATTGGCCATGATCTAGAAGGAGGACTTTTAAAGAGGGAGCTTAAAAAAAGGAATATTTCCAAAGAGGGCGTTTTTACGGTTGTGGGACATAAAACAATTGTAAAGACCCGGATTATCGCCCAGCATCAACAGGTTGTCCGAGTGGACAGAGAAAAGGTCTTGGCTG
>JAEUSC010000087.1 GCA_016789035.1 Candidatus Omnitrophota bacterium | reverse complement strand
TTGACAAAACCATAGACCGCATTGGTGGCCTGTCCTTTGGAATTCGTTAATCCGCTGATGCCGTAAAAAGCCCGGTAACACAGAGCATGGCCGTCGATTAAGAAAATTTTGACTTTAGACATTCAGAAGTTGTTCCATCTTTAAAGTACACAAAACTAATTGGGTTGATTGGGAATAATGGCGAGTACTTCATTAAATTTCTTTTTGGCGGCCTGTTCCTTACCTGCTTTTAAATAAACCATGGCTTGTTGGACAGTTTTCTCAACCTGCTGAGACCGGTCCAACTTCTGGGCCTCGGCCCGAGCCTGAACAACCTTAGGGTTTCCCGGGGCAAAAGCCAAACTATCATTAAACGCCTTGACAGCTTCTTTGCTTTTTTGCTCCTTTAAAAGAGTCATTCCCCGTTCATATTCTGAATTTGCCACTTTGATTTGATTTTGAAAATTGTCTCGTGTTTTCTGGGAAGCCTCTAAATTCAAACGTTTGGTTTCCGCCTGCAGAAACCGTTCCCGGTACAAAGGTGTGGCCATATAAATGTCTTGAAGTTCGAGCCTGGCTTTTTGTGTCCAAGGATCCGCAGGATCCCCCAATTCAATGCGTTTTTTTAGGTAATACACCGCTTTAACTGGATTTTGCTTTTTATTATAGACCACACCTAAATTGGCATAGGGCGCAAGGAATTTTGGATCCATTCTCAAAGCATGCAGATACGACTTTTCCGCATTATCCAAATCACCCATTGCCTCATACACCAGTCCAATGTCATTCCAATACGAACCGTTTTTAGGATTGATCGAGAGCGCCTTGAAATAATATGATAAGGCCCTGGAGTAATCTTCACTTTGCTGGGCGTCATAAGCCATACGATGATAATCTTCAGCCACAGAATCGGAAGACGCCCAAACCAAAGTTGATTTTAAAAAAATTGACAGAATGAAGGTTACAACAAACAGCGCAGTAACAAAGGAGTTCCTACCTCGAAGCAAAGACCGGTTTAATCGATTGAATACTATAGAAATAAAATAAAATACAGATGATCTTCGGACAATGAAAAGCGTATGTGAGGTGAGAGAAGGATAATACATGATCACTTCTTTAGCAAGTAATTTTTCGGTTCGTCAACCTTGCTGTTGAGCATCCACCAGAACCTTTTCACGAAATTCTCCGAACAGTTCTTCTTCGATGGCCTGAATAACGGCTTGATTTTCAAACAGAGTCACGCACTTTTCGCACACCGTCTCGTGGCCCATGACAAAACCGCCCGTTAGCCGACCTTGATTCAGAAAGAACTTCATGTACACGTTACTTTCAGGATCATATCTAGAATGCTCCTGAACATCAGGACCACCCATCGCATTTCCAAACCAGCAACCCTTCATGTCTTTAAAAGCAAATCTTAAAACAAATCGTGTTTCCTGTGCCATTGAGGGCTGAGACGCATTAAAAATTTCAGACACCAACTGCATGGCTTGGTTTTCCAGCGTCTTATCTAAAACGTCATAATGATTTTTGTCAGGTTCACAATAAGCTCTTTTAACGGCATCCACCCAAAAGACATTGGCCATATTGCTACGATAAGACATTCCACCGTCTTGTTGGGCCTGATATTCCAACCCTGTTTCCTTTAAAATACGAGTATCACACCGCAGATCGTCCAAGACGACCATTTCTGCAGACAACACTTTTCCAGACGTCAATCGCACCGCTTTTAAATCACTATCACCCAGAATCTCTTCAATGGACGTACCCATCAGCAGCCGCATGCCTTTCATTTCGAGAAACTGCTTGAGCATGCTGGAGCATTCGCCATCCAATAAACCACCTAGCAAAGATTCCTGACTGCAGGTTACGATGATTTCTTTGGCATATTGAGAAAGCGCGCATAGTGTCAAAAAACCTTGTATATTGCTTAACTGTAAAACAATGGTTTGGGCAAAAATCATCTGATCCATAATTTCCCGAACTTTATCGAGCCTGGCCGCATGATAAACACCATGCTTTTGGATCCCTTTGATTTCATTAAAACGCGGTGATCCCAGATCTGCCAAAACCAGAACATCGAATGAAAACTGCTCTTTATTTTCCAAAACCAGCTGATTACGCTTCAGATTGATACGGCTGACGGCCTGTCCGGTAACTACCCGGATTTTTTCGCCTT
>JAEUSC010000082.1 GCA_016789035.1 Candidatus Omnitrophota bacterium | reverse complement strand
CGACCATGGTTGCAAAATTAAAGGCGAGCGGCGGGGACATTGTGATTGCCTCTGACGACAAGGACATGTGCCAGCTCATGGATGAACATGTGCTGGTGTACAGTTCGCGACAGGACAAAGTTCTGGGAGTGCAAGAAGGTTCTGCGCGGTTTGGTATCAATCCTACGTTGATTGCGGATTATATCGGTCTTTGCGGGGATGCTTCGGATAATATCCCCGGTGTCCACGGCATTGGTGAAGTGACGGCCCGCAATCTCATCAATCAATTTGGAACACTCGAAAACATCTACGCGCATTTGCAAGACGTGAAGCCTCCTAGGGTCAAAGAAAAACTCGAAAATCAAAAAGATGAAGCTTTTTTTAGTAAGGGATTGGCTGTGCTGCATGACGATGTCCCTTTGGAGGCAGATCTGGAAATGCTTTCGATCCGAGAGCCCAACCGGGACCAATTAAGAAAGCTCTTTGAGGAATTGGAGTTTCGAAAGATTGCGGCTGAGTATCAGTCATCGTCGACTGCGGTTGCTACGTCACTCTTTTCCAATTTGCGCCCATCTGATCTTAAAGAGGTGGTTTCATCCATAGAACATTCCAAAAAAATGACTCTTTTATCAGGCAAGGGGAATGTGCCAGATGACGAATTCTGTATTTATGTCGCCTGCGATGGAAAATTCACTTCCGTTTCGCAAACGGAAGTTTCCCGGCTAAAATCCTACTTGGAAGATCAGTCTATCCGTAAAATAACGTATGATTCAAAATCCCTGCGGAAAAGTTTGGATCGCCGCCACATTCTTCTTAATGGTGAAAATTTAGATGTCCATTTGGCTGGTTATTTGCTTTTAAGCGGTTTATCGTCTTTGGATATTTCTACCATGACTTGGAAATATCTGGGTGAGGAAACATCGCACGAGGATGAGGCAAGCCATGTCCTTCGTCTGGAAAAATTGGCGGATGTAATGACGCGAGAATTAGAGGAAAAAAAACTTTGGGAATTATACCGCAATCTCGAGTTGCCGTTGTCGCGAGTCCTTTTTGAGATCGAGAAAGAGGGGGTGCATCTGGATGTCCAAGCCCTGATGAATCTTTCAAAAGAATGCGATTTGAAACTGACCGAGATTGTTGCGAAAATTTACGGCATTGCCGGGTGTGAGTTTAACATCAATTCGCCGAAACAATTAAGCGAAGTGCTGTTTGTAAAGTTGCAACTTCCGGTTGTTAAGAAAACAAAGACGGGATTTTCTACGGATGAAGAAGTTCTGTCGCGTTTGGCGGCCAAGCATGAGATCGCCCAGGTGATCATTGATTACCGGCAGATTTCTAAATTAAAATCGACCTATATTGATGCATTGCCGAGAATGGTTGATCCAAAGACCAATCGTCTGCATGCCACATTCAATCAAACTGGTGCCGAGACCGGGCGATTAAGTTCCCATAATCCCAATTTACAGAATATCCCTATTCGTACAGAAATGGGAAGGGAGATCCGTAGGGCGTTCGTTCCTTTTAGCGCATCCGACGTGTTGCTATCTGCCGATTACTCGCAAATCGAGCTTCGCATTCTCGCCCATTTGTCTCAGGATGAAAATCTGATTAAGGCCTTTGAAAAAGACCAGGACATTCATGCCTACACAGCGGGTTTGATTTTTGACGTAAAGGAAACAGATGTGGACGCCCAGATGCGCAATGCGGCCAAGCGTGTGAATTTTGGAATTATATACGGAATCAGTTCGTTTGGTTTGGGCAAGGACTTAGGCGTTTCCAACCAAGAGGCGCAGGATTTCATTGACCGTTATTTTTTGAGGTATCCAAAGGTTAAATTGTTTATGGATCATGAAATTAAGAAAGCCCAAGATCAAGGATACGTAACGACGATCTTTAATCGCCGGCGCTACATTCCTGATATCAAAAGTAAAAATATTGGCCTCCGGCAGTTTGCCGAACGCCAGGCCATCAATACGCCTGTTCAAGGTTCTGCGGCTGATCTTATGAAAATGGCCATGATCAGGATGCAGGAATCCATTCACAACAACCGTTTGAATTCCCGAATGATCATTACAGTGCATGACGAACTTGTCTTTAACGTGTCTGCCGCAGAGAAAAATCAGATGGCCTCGTTGGTGCGTGAGGCCATGGAAAAGGCTTATCAATTTTTGGTGCCGATCACAGTCAGTGTAAAGGTCGGTAAAAACTGGTTACAAATGGAGAAATTATAAAGATCTATGAGAATCGTCTTTTGTTCTTCGGAAGTCGTTCCATTTACAAAAACCGGCGGGCTTGCGGATGTGGCAGGCTCTTTGCCTCAAGCCCTTGAGAAGCTAGGTCATGAATTGATCATCATTACTCCGTACTACAAAACGGCCAAGTTTTCGGAAGTCAAAAAATATTCTCTTAATGAAGTGGCGGTCTCTAAGATCGGCAAGAATATTAAGGTCTATTTGCTTGGAAACGAAAAATGTTTTGGCCGCGATGGGATTTATGGGGATAAAAATGGGGATTATTCGGATAATCTTCAGCGCTTTAGCTTCTATTGTTATGAATTGTTAAAGTTGCTCAAGCGTCTGGAATCGCCCGTGGATGTGATCCATTGCCACGATTGGCATACGGCCTTGATTCCCGTCATCCTCAAGAATGAATATCAAAAGGATCCTTTCTTCCGGAATATTAAATCGGTTTTTACTATCCATAATTTGGCTTATCAGGGTGTTTTTCCCAAAGAGCAGTACGTTCATCTGGGTCTTGATCCGGAGTTGTTTCACATTGATGGTTTTGAATTCTATGACCAGATCAATGTCATGAAGGCTGGGCTGATTTTTGCCGACCGCGTAACGACTGTGAGTCCGCAGTACGCCATGGAAATCCAGCACAGGGAGTTCGGCTGTGGTTTAGACGGTGTTTTGCGTAATCGCCCTGAAGGTGTCGCCGGGATTCTAAACGGGCTGGACTATGATCTTTGGAATCCTCAGACGGATCCTCTTGTTGAGTTTCCATACTCTGCAAAGGATTGGTCCAACAAAGCTAAGAATAAGGCCTCTTTGCAAAAGGCGGTGGGCTTGCCGCAGCGGCCTGATGTTCCTCTGTTTGGTTTCGTCGGTCGACTTTGTCACCAGAAAGGTCTGGATATCTTGATTGAATCGCTGGACGAATTGATGGAACACAACATCCAGCTGGTTTTTGTGGGCAGTGGCGGGGAGCGATACCATCGCTTGCTGGAAGCGTGCGCTCAGAAATATCCTGAAAAAATCGGACTGTTTTTAAAGTTTGGTGAGGAAATGGCCCGCCGGACATATGCGGGTTCGGATTTCTTTATGATGCCGTCCGTCTATGAGCCCTGCGGTTTAGGGCAGATGATAAGTCTGTGTTACGGAACGATCCCTATCGTTCACCGCACCGGCGGTTTGGCAGACACAATCACGGCCTATGATCCCTTTCGCTCCACGGGAAATGGATTTGTGTTTTTTCAGTACACCAAAGAAGGATTTGTTTTTTGTTTCGAGCAGGCGGTCCGGGCGTATAACGACAAGGCTCAATTTAAGGCGCTTATCGAAAGGGCTTTTGCCTGCCGCTTCACATGGGATAAATCGGCCCTGGAATACGAGAAGATTTATAAAGAATGATCACGATCGGTCTGACAGGAAATTTAGGGACGGGAAAAAGTACGGTGGCCAAGATGTTTGCGCAATGCGGCGCCGTTGTCATTGATGCGGATGTCATTGTGCATGGCCTATTCAAAAGCAATCCTAAAGTTATTAACGATGTCGTGCGCCGTTTCGGGAAAGAGATTGTAAGCGATAAGGTCGTTGATCGTAGGAAATTAGCAGAAATTGTTTTTCGCGATGAAACGAAGTTAAAACAACTGACGTCGATCGTTCATCCGATCGCTTTAAAGGAGGTGCAGGGTCAAATCCAAAGGCTGAGAAAGAATCCACAAAACCGTATGGTTGTGATTGACGCGCCGCTTTTAATTGAAGCCGGCTGGCATAAATGGGTGGATTATCTTATTGTTGTTAAATCTTCCAGGCAGCTTCAAGAGGAGCGATTAATCAAAGAGCGGGCGATGTCCCGAGCAGAGATTGCGCGAAGGCTCAAGGCACAGCTTCCCATACAGCAAAAAATCAATATGGCTGACATAGTCATTGACAATAGATCGAGTTTAAATAATACGCAGCAACAAACGAATATGATTGTCCAAAAATTGATGGACAGAGCGAAGTCATCTTAAGGAGGATGAGGTATCATGGCTAAGTCTGATGCAAAGCAGGATGCAAAGGTCGAAAATAAAACAGAAGGTGAAGTGGCAGAAAAGTCTTCTGCTTCTAATTCTGGTAATGGAAAGAACGTTCACATTGAAGAATTAAAAGAAATGAAGATGGCTGAGCTGTCCAAGCTCGCCCGTGATATGGGAGTGCAAGGCGTTAGCGGTTTAAAGAAACAGGATTTAATGTTTAAGATCCTGCAGGCCCAGGCTGAAAAGGAAGGGCTGATGTTCGGTGAGGGAACATTGGAAATCCTTTCCGAAGGTTTTGGTTTCTTAAGAAGTGCTAATTATAATTATCTGCCCTGCCCGGATGATATCTACATTTCTCCGTCGCAAATCCGCCGTTTCGATCTTAAGACCGGCGACAATGTCAGCGGACAGATCCGCCCGCCCAAAGAAGGTGAAAAATATTTTGCCCTTCTGAAAGTCGAGGCTGTCAATTTCGAAAATCCGGAAAAATGCAAGGATAAGATTTTCTTTGATAATCTTACGCCTTTATATCCGAAGGAGCGTTTGAAGCTTGAGACAGAGCCCAAGGAGATTTCCATGCGCGTTATGGATCTTTTGACGCCGATTGGGAAGGGGCAGCGTGCGCTTTTGGTTGCGCCTCCGTATTCGGGTAAGACGGTCTTGATGCAAAAGATCGCCAATTCCATTGCGCAAAATCATCCCGAAGTCATCTTGCTTGTTTTGCTCATTGACGAACGTCCGGAAGAAGTTACTGATATGCAGCGCAGTGTAAAAGGTGAAGTCATTGCTTCTACTTTCGATGAGCCTGCGGAACGTCACGTTCAAATCGCGGAGATTGTTTTAGAAAAGGCCCGCCGTCTGGTTGAACACAAACGTGATGTGGTTATTTTACTGGACTCTATCACACGTTTGGCCCGAGCGTACAATACGGTCGTTCCTCATTCCGGAAAGATCCTCTCCGGTGGTGTGGATTCCAATGCATTGCACAAGCCCAAACGGTTTTTCGGAACGGCACGTGCCATTGAGGAGGGCGGAAGTTTGACGATCATCGCAACAGCTCTGGTAGATACCGGAAGCCGCATGGATGAAGTCATTTTTGAGGAATTTAAGGGAACCGGTAACATGGAACTTCAGTTGGATCGTAATCTTTTCCAGCGCCGGATTTATCCCGCAATTGATATCAAGCGTTCCAATACGCGTCATGAGGAATTGCTGGTCAAATCCGATGATCTTCAAAGAGTTTGGCTGCTGCGCAAGGCGATTAATGACTTGAATTCGGCCGAATCCATGGAGCTTTTGATCGACAAGCTTGGCAAGTATAAGAGCAATGAAGAATTCTTGCAAAATATGAATAAATAAGTTATATTATCGGCCTGTTAAGAACGAATAATCGACGTATTAATTAGTTTAGGAGAGCGAATATGAAAGCCGAAATCCATCCCAGTTATGATATGACAACCATTACCTGCGCTTGCGGGAATGTCATTCATACCCGGGCCACCAAAAAAAGCATCCGCGTTGAGATTTGCAGCCAATGCCATCCGTTTTTCACGGGTGAAAAGAAGTTGGTCGACACAGCTGGACGCATTGACCGGTTCAAGAAACGTTATGCTAAAGGAAAATGATCTTCTCAAGCTTAAGAAACAGGAGCAGCGTTTCTTAGAGCTTGAGGGGAAACTGGCAGACCAAGAGGTTGCCGCTGATCAGGGGCAATATCAAAAGTTTGCCAAAGAGTTTGCTGATCTTGGTCCTACCATTGATCTGTTTCGTCAATATACCAAAGCCGTCCTGCATT
>JAEUSC010000075.1 GCA_016789035.1 Candidatus Omnitrophota bacterium | reverse complement strand
ATTTCAGGCTGACTATTGATAAAAACCTGCGAAGTTCGCCTTATCCGGATGTAGCCGACCTTTTTGTTGATAAAAGGGTGCAATATGCTTTGCACAATCATTTTATCTTAGAGATCAAGTTCAATCACTATATGCCGGTATGGACCAAACCCCTCGTGGCGCATATGAACCTGAAGCGGGAGTCGGCCTCCAAATATTGTATTTGTATCGATTCTCACCGGGATATCAACCCGGATTCGAGGGTGGATATGCTGATCAAGGGAGGACGGTTTTAATCAATTACGAATTGTCAATTACGAATTAAAAAAGATGTTTGACGAATTTCAAAGTATTAACCTGTTTCCTACTTCCTCGGAGGATGTAGTGCTCAATTTTGTAATTGCGCTGCTTTGCGGGATTATACTCTCTATTTCATACCGGATTACCTATAAAGGACCCAGTTATTCCGTGACTTTTGTCAATTCGCTGATCATGCTGGCCTTGATCTCTTCTATCGTGGTATTGGTCATCGGGAATAATATTGCCAGGGCATTCGGCTTGGTGGGGGCATTGTCTATTATCCGCTTCCGGACAGCTATCCGGGATACGATGGATTTGGTATTCATCTTTTTGTCCCTGGCGGTTGGTATGGCTGCCGGTGTGGGGCTTAGTTTTGTAGCGATCATCGGTACGCTGACGGCTTCACTGATCATCGTGTTGCTGACTTTTACCCATTTTTCCCAACCGCGGCGCAGGCACCACCTGCTCCAGATTTCCTATGAAAGTCAATTGTACAACGAACCTCAGCTCAACAAGATTCTTTCCGATTATTGTCGATCCGTCAAACTCGTTAACCTGAAAAACATCACCTCTGCCGGCGTGACCGAAGCCTACTACCACGTCACTTTCCGCAACCTCAATAAAAGCCCGGAAATGGTACAAAAACTGACCGGAATGCCTTCTGTTTCTTTCGTCAATGTCTATTTTGATGAAGATGATTATAATCCGCCGACGATGTAAATTCCATTGCTGGAAGATCCGTAAGGAGACAATCCCTTTGTATATTTATAATATTTTACTTTAAGGCACTAAAATAAAATAAAAAAAATATTATTTTATTTTAGTGCCTTAAAGTAAAATAACGATATTTTTATTTTACTTTTGTAAAAAAATATCATCAACAGACTGAAATGAATATAACAGATTTCAAAGCAGGACATTATGAAAAGGGTTTTAAATACCAATATTTCATGCCCAATGAAATCAATCAGTCTTTTGAATGGAATGATGCGCAATTGAATGAATTGCTGGAAGAAGCTTCCTTGCAGGTTGGTCAGTTGAATGCATTTTCTCATTTAGTGCCGGATGCAGCCATGTTTATAAAGATGCACATTACCAATGAGGCAGTTTTATCCAGTCGGATTGAAGGAACCCAAACGCAGCTAACGGAAGCATTCCTTCGTTCAGAAGATATTGCTGTTGAGCGCCGCGATGATTGGTCAGAGATTCATAATTATATCAATGCGGTCAATCATGCGATTCAATCGCTTGATGAACTTCCGCTTTCTGGTCGCCTTTTGCGTCAGACCCATAAAATACTACTTCAGGGAGTCAGGGGAAAGTATAAACTACCAGGAGAATTTCGAACCAGTCAAAATTGGATTGGCGGTGCATCCTTATCTGATGCTACCTTTATCCCTCCTGCACACGAAGAAGTGCCACGTTTAATGGCCGATCTGGAACACTTCCTGCACAATACCGATATAAAAGTACCCCACCTTATCAAAGCCGGTATAGCGCATTATCAATTTGAAACTATTCATCCCTTCCTTGACGGCAATGGGAGGCTGGGAAGGCTTTTAATCGTTTTGTATTTGGTAGAA
>JAEUSC010000070.1 GCA_016789035.1 Candidatus Omnitrophota bacterium | reverse complement strand
CGTAGGTAAAATGGGCGCGGTTGCCATTAGTAAGACAGAATTGCAGGCCGCCATTGGAGGCCGGCGTTCATGAAGACCGTTGGTGTGATTCCGGCGAGATTTCAATCTACGCGGTTTCCGGGAAAAGTTTTGGCGTTGATTCATGGGAAGCCCATGATTGAGCTGGTTTGGCGACAGGCCCAAAAATGTGAACAGTTAGATGAATTATGGATTGCTTGTGATCATCCTGATGTGTATGGTGCGGCCGTTGGTTTTGGTGCTCAAGCGGTCATGACGTCGCCCGACCATCCTTCAGGATCTGATCGGATTGCAGAAGTTGTCGGAAAAATGTCCTGTGACTTGGTGGTCAATATTCAGGGCGATGAGCCATTTATTCAGCCCGAAGTTATTGACCGATTGGTCGCAGCTCTCAAGGAAGATTCGCAGTCCAGTATGGCCACGGTCATCAAGGAAATTTATTCTCAAGAAGACTTGGTCAATCCTAATGTGGTTAAAGTTGTCATCGATCATAAACAATATGCAATGTATTTTTCACGGTCATCGATTCCCTATAATCGGAATGCTGAGCGGCCGCAGGGATTGAAATATTTTAAGCATTTAGGGCTATATGCATATCGCAAGAGTTTCCTCATGGAGTATAAGGATTGGCCTAAATCTGTGTTGGAATCTACGGAACAGTTAGAACAGCTGCGTGTTTTAGAGGCAGGATATAAAATCAGAACAATCCTGACTGATAAGGAAAGTTTGGCGGTCGATACACCCGAAGACTTAGAGCGCATTTTGAAATCAGGAATAACAACGTGAAAACAAAAACGATTAAGTTAGGTAGTATTGTGTTCGGAGGAAATCATCCGTTTGTTTTGATTGCCGGGCCATGTGTCATAGAATCTAAACAGGGGGCGTTGGCGATCGGTAAGAAGTTAAAAAGCATTACCGATCGTTTAAACGTTCCTTTTATTTTTAAAGCAAGTTACGATAAAGCAAACCGGACCTCGATCGATTCTTTCCGCGGTCCTGGTTTAATCGACGGCTTGAAAATTCTTTCCGAGATAAAATCACAGTTGCAAGTTCCTGTGTTAAGTGACGTTCATAGCATTGAGGAAGTTGACCGGGCTGCCGAGGTCTTAGATGTGATCCAAATTCCCGCCTTTCTTTGTCGTCAAACGGACTTGGTCGTTAAAGCGGCACGTACCGGAAAAATTGTAAATGTCAAGAAGGGGCAGTTTCTTGCCCCCTGGGACATGAAGTCGGTGGTAAAAAAGATTGAGCATGCCGGCGGAGGCCGAATTCTGCTGACGGAGCGTGGGGTCAGTTTTGGTTATAATAATTTAGTCACAGATTTTCGATCGTTGGATGTCATGCGAGGTTTTGGTTACCCCGTTATTTTTGATGCGACCCACAGCGTTCAACAGCCCGGCGGACTTGGTCATGCTTCTGGCGGAAACAGTGAATATATTCCACTTCTGTCCCGGTGTGCTGTTGCTGCCGGTTGCGATGGTTTATTTATGGAAACACATCCTGATCCTTCCAAGGCATTGTCGGATGGGCCCAATATGGTTCCGCTTAATCAAGTAGATGCCTTCTTGAAAAAATTGATCGCCATTGACAGGGTCGTCAAAGGAACAAGCAAATGAGTTTGAAAAGGGCCAAAGAAGTCATTGCTATCGAAGCGCAGGCGATCAAAGCGTTGGGATCTCGGATTGATGAATCATTTGTGTCAGCGGTTGATTTGATTTCCCAATGCAAAGGCCGGGTGATTGTCAGCGGAATGGGTAAGACGGGAATCATTGGTAGGAAAATTGCAGCAACGTTATCCTCAACAGGAACGCCGGCCATGTTTTTGCATAGCGCCGAAGCTGTCCATGGTGATTTGGGACAGGTCACGCGACAGGATATTTTATTATTGTTGTCGCAAAGCGGAGAAACTGAGGAAACTGTTCGGATCCTTCCCTTGATAAAAAGAATTGGTTCTAAAATCATTGCGATGACCGGGGGCATCGATTCCAAATTGGCGCGGCACAGCGACATCATTTTGAATACCAAGGTCAAAAATGAAGGCTGCCCTCTGGGTTTGGCTCCCATGGCTTCAACCACAGCGGCATTGGTTATGGGGGACGCTTTGGCCGCTTGCCTTATTGATCGGAAAAATTTTAAAAAAGAAGATTTTGCGTTCTATCATCCCGGTGGTAGTTTGGGAAGACGCCTTCTTTTAAAAGTTGAAGATGTTATGCGGACTTCTTCTCGTTTTGCCCCTGTCACGGGCGGGAAGAAAGTTAAAGATGTGCTTTTGGCAATCACAAAGGCGCGTTGCGGCAGTGCCTGTATTGTTGATAACACTGGAAAGTTAAGCGGAATCTTTACGGATGGCGATTTAAGAAGGCATTTGGAAGCTGATCCGCTAGTCTTAAACAAAGAGGTCAAGGCTGTCATGACAGTGAATCCTCTTTGCATTCGCAAAGATAAACTTGCGGCCGAAGCATTTGATATTCTTAAAGAAAAAAATATTGATGAGCTCCCGGTAGTTGATCATAAAGGCACTCTGGTAGGATTACTCGATGTTCAAGATCTTCTAAAGGCAGGTTTGGTGTAATGGCAACTTTGAAGCAAGTCAAAAATATCAAACTTGTTATCTGTGATGTTGATGGTGTCTTAACGGACGGAAAGATCATTTACGACGGAAACGGGATCGAATCCAAGAATTTTGATGTCCAGGATGGTCTCGGATTAACGTTGCTTAAGAAGTGCGGTATTATGACGGCAATTATTTCTGCTAGAGCTTCGGATGTGGTGGCTCATCGGGCAAAAGATTTGGGTATAGATCATGTGTACACTGCCGCATATCCCAAAATCAATGCTTATAGAGCGTTGGTTAAGGACTTGAAAGTAGATGACCGGCACGTTTGTTTTATTGGGGATGATCTTCCTGATTTGGCAGTTATGAAACAGGTGGGTTTGGCGGTGGCTGTTTCCAATGCGGTGGCCGAAGTCAAACGTGTTGCCCATTACACGACGCGTCGTTCGGGCGGAAGTGGAGCTGTTCGCGAAGTGGTGGAGAAAATTTTAAAGAGCCAAGGGCTTTGGTCAAAGATTTTGGAAAGAATCTAATGGTATCAAAAAGCGAGCATCAAGAAGTGACGCAGGCCCAAAGGGAGGGATTATGACAAGAGTATTTTTGATGATCCTTTTACTGTGTGCCTTCAGTCATAGGTCGTTGGCCCAGGACGGTCAATTGAATCAGGACGCCAAAGATAAGGCCATTGAGCAGGAATTCGAAGGGTTTAATTTGAACGGCTATACCGACGGAGGTCAAAAGTCTTGGGATATCAACGGTGATAAAGCCAATATTTCGGATGAAAAAGTCAAGATTACGAATGTGAATGCCAACGCCTATGGTGATCAAAACGTTAATCTGAAATCCAAAAAGGGATTAATCGAC
>JAEUSC010000041.1 GCA_016789035.1 Candidatus Omnitrophota bacterium | reverse complement strand
CTAGCCGGTTTTGTTCACCTCTACAGGAATCGGATGCGGGCGGTGAAGCATTGAATAAAGAGAAGGGGCCAGTCCACCGACTTGCATCGATCCCGCACAGGCGGGCTGATTTTTCGGCAGATGTCGCCTCAAAATCATCCTCGCCCGGGATCGATGTTCCGCCTTCGGCGGCAGAACTCGTATGCTCCCAGGGAGTGTATGGGCTGTGATGTGTCCTCCAAAATAGGCTGACTAATTCGCATTTGATAATAAGGTATAGTGAGTGAAGCGAATCTCAAAAGTATTTCAAAAGATTCGACGCTTTTTAAAGTCGAAGGTATATCGCATTCAGAAGTTGTTTAATGCGCAAAAGAAAAGTCCATTTGATTCAATTGTTGGTGGGATCTTATTAGGGGTTAGTGGTTCAAAGAAAAATTATATCGGGCTGAATGGAGTTGGGCCAACGATTTCCGTCGCAGAGATAAGTTTTTTATTGGATTCTGGTAATCTTTCGATTGAGAATCCCTTTGTTGTAAAGATTGATGGTAAAGTCTTTCGCTCCAGTGATCTTGATATATTCGATACTATAAAAACGCTTGTGGGAACAACGGTGCAACAGGCCTGGTTTGAGAAAGAAGAAGTTAACGTTGTTTTAGATAGGGCTCATTTAATCATTTCTTTGAAGGATGAAGATTTTGTAAGTCCGGAAGCGGGTACATACGCAACGCAAAGCGAATTTTTTGTGTTTAGCTGGGAAGATTAAAAGACTATTGGATAATTTTATGAAGAGAAAGGGATAGTCCCCCGATGTTCCGCCTTCGGCGGCAGACAGGGCGCTTGAAAGAAGGAGAGTTGATTTAATGCGAATTATTGGAATGGTCTTTCTGGTTTTTTTATTTTGTGGTTGTACCTCGATCAATGGTATTAAAAATTCTCAAGGATCCGGAGTATCAAGGATGTATGAGCGATCGTTCGATGAAGCTTATGATGCTGCTTTAAAGGCAATACGTCATCTGGAGGGATTTACAATTATTGAAGAAGATCGGGGTAAGGGAGAAATTATCGCTGTACGCTCTATGAATATGAGTGTGGCCAGCTCTGGTGAACGAGTTGCCTTATTTTTAAGCAGATTAAATGAACAAGAAACAAAAATTGAGGTTGTGAGCAAAGCAATCGTAGTTACACAAATCTTTGCACCTCATTGGGAGAATCAAATATTTCAGTTGATTGATTTACAACTTGAAAAGTAAAGAGAGGGCGATGGTTCCTGCTAATCGGCATCGAGCCAACAACGTCCGTCGGATTCTTTTGGAAATCCTCCGGACATGGCTCGATGTGTCGGCCTTCGGCCGACAACGTAACCCGAATTAATTAAGGTTCAGTAGATGAAATTAGCTTAAAAAAGCATTGAAAACCACAGCCATGTCAACGATCACAAAAGTTAACAGATCATGTTTTTCTCCATTGAATCCATCAAAATCGAGTTAATTGAAAACCAATTCGGGCTTCATTTGAAAATGCAAGACCATCAATGCCCTTTACCAGGCCAAACCATTGATGAAACCGTGAACATCATCAGTAAGAATTTTGAAATACTGAAATCTCAATATTCAAAGACGGCAAAAGGGAAGCTAAAAGAAGAGGAGATCAATGAAGTTTGCCTGAAAATTGTCCTGCATTTCTTTGGCATGTACAATTCCTGGAAGTATTCGAATGAAAAAGAAAAAGACCGCGATCTAACTTTTCTGGAAAAAGATTTTAAACACCCGCAGACTATCGATATTGTTCTTTGGTATTTCAAATTAAAATACCCGTCGGATTATGCGAGTAAGTCTTCTTTTTTGTTGGATTTGTCACCTGCTGATTTGTTGGTGTATGAAAAAAATAGAGATGATTTCTATAACTTCTTTAGGTAGTAAGTATCGAAAGTCAAATCATTCCAATGAAGGTTCAGTCGTGTGTCCCGGCAGGTTTCAAGCAGAGGATTATTAGAATCATGAATCAGGAGCTCAAAAGCGCTTTAAGTAGTACAGCTCAGCTAATGATTGATCAGAAAATTGATTTGTTGGATGGTGTTCGCGAAATATTAAAACAATTACATGCTTTTAATGGCGAGGAAGAGAAATCGTTAGAACAAGTTTTATTGAGTTTTACAAGTTTTGCATCTCAAACAGATCACATTCCTAGTCAGAGCGTTCACCATTTATGGGATCCTTTATCTTGGAAGAGTAAGCAAGCCGAGAAAGATCGATACGTTCAATCAATGAGCACGGAAATTATTTCGGCTGCCAGAGAATTGGTAAAATTGTGTAAATGGTTAATAAGAAGGTGAGAAGGGGACGGGAACCGAAAAGAGATAGGGCTGACGGCGAGAGCTGATTTAACATTATCTTTTGTTGTGCTGATTCAATAGCTTCAGGAATTAAGATTTGGATTTATCAAATTGTTAGGTGACAGGTTCGTCGATTTGGGTTATTCTTGATCAATCGTTATCGGTCTAAAATTTAAGAAATCATTTGTTTAACAAGTTCGAGTGTCGATTATGAAACTTTATGGTAAAAATCCTGTTATTGAACGCATACGTTCCAATCCGCAATCCATCCGACGAATTTTAGTTGAGCAAGGCCACGCCGACCACGGGTTCATTGCCCAAAAAGCCAAGAAGTGGGGGATTCCCGTCTCAGCAGTTCCGGCCAGTCAGTTGCTGAAGATTGCAAGAAATGTGAACACTCAAGGTATTGTGGCGGATGTCGATGATTTTTTGTATACGCCTTACGTTGAGCTGTTAGAAATGGCCTCGTCTAAACATTGGTCCATTTTATTTCTGGATGGAGTGACCGACCCTCAGAACTTGGGTTCCATTCTTCGCAGTTTAGGGTGTCTCGGCGGATTTGCCGTTGTCTTGCCGACCAAAGATTCGGTGTCTGTGACAGAGGCGGTCCTTCGCATTGCCAGCGGCGGCGAAAATTTTGTTCGCATCAGCCAGGTGAGTAATTTGGCACAGGCCATTGTGAAGGCCAAAGATGCCGGCTTCTGGATTGCCGGTTCGGTTGTGCAGGAAGGTGAAGACTTATCGCATGCCAAACTGCAGTTTCCTTTGGGATTAGTTGTGGGCTCCGAGCAAAAAGGGATCCGCGATGTTATTCTGCAGCATGTGGATTTGAAACTAACCATTCCTATGGCCAAGAATAAAATGTCATTGAATGTCGCGCAGGCCGCGACCATTTTTGCATATGAAATCTCCCGGCAAAAAAAATAACCTCAAACGTTCCGTTCCTAGAAAGAAGGACGAATTTCTTTCGGCCCTGGATTTCTTCGCGGAAGCGGGTCTGCTCAAACGCATCAAGCGTAGTGGCTGGTGGGTGGCGGGTATTGATGATCCGGAAACTGTCGCCGAGCATTCCTTTCGAACTGCGGTAATTGCATTTTATATCGCACACGTTGAAGGGGTTGATCCGTACAAGACCATGACAATGGCGCTCTTTAATGATATCCATGAGGCCCGCATCAATGATCTGCATAAAATGGGGCATTACTACATTGAATTTCGAGACGCCGAGAAAAAGGTTTTTTTCGATCAGGTTAAGGATCTTCATCCGAAGGTGAAACATTCGCTGGGGCAAATGCGCAGCGATTATGACGCCCAGCTTTCCCAAGAAAGTATTGTGGCCCGTGATGCCGATATCCTGGAGTGTTTGGTTCAAGCCAAAGAATATTATGAAAACGGCCACACGACCGCAAAGAAGTTCTTCCAGATCGCCCCGGGCCATTTGAAAACGAAAACCGCCCAGCAATTGTGGCAAAAGTTTATGTCGTGGGACAGTCACGACTGGTGGCAGTCCGTCGTTAAGTTTGAACGATAATCTAACTTTTTATCATGAGACAATTCATTGCCCGTCTGTTAACTTTGTTTGTCTGTCTGTCGACCGTTCTTCAGTTGAGCGGTTGTACCACACTTAATGCTGCGACCGGCCGCCGGGAGTTTATTTTTATTTCGACCGATACTGAGCTCAGTATGGGGCAGAGTTTCAATACGCAGCTGCGTCAGCAGTATCCCGTTAGCCAAGACAAAGCGAAGATCGGGCGGCTTCAGAAGGTTGGGCACCGGATCGCGCAGGTGAGCGATCGGCAGGATTTTGAATATCATTTTACTTTGGTGGCCCAGGATGATCTCAATGCGTTTACTGTGCCGGGAGGGTACATTTATTTCTATGAAGGGCTCTTCGATAAATTGTCCAGTGATGATGAGATTGCCGCTGTTCTGGCGCATGAAGTCGGTCACAGCGCCGCTAAACATACTGTGAAAAAATTCCAGGCTGCATTGGGATATGACTTTGTTGCAAAATTAGTCTTAAGCCGCATCGGTAGCGATGTCGCCCGACAGCTGGCGTCTGTCGGCGGAGGATTCATTGCCAATGTGGCCATGTCTGCTTACGGCCGCCAGGACGAATTTGAAGCTGATCAATTAGGAATTAAATATATGCGCTTGGCCGGCTATAAATTGGATGCTATGATACGAACGTTTGAAATTTTGAAGGCAAACTCAAAGGGTCCCGAGCCGCCCAGCTTCCTGCGCACGCACCCTCATTTAGATGACCGAATTAAGGCTGTTGAGAACGAAATTCAGGGCGGCGAACCCAAATATTAACGGACAAATGATATGAAGCGCATTGGAATCGCAGCCAGTAAAATTTCCGAAGGTAATATTCTTTTATACAATGTTTTTGTGTTTGCGTTATCGACGCTGTTTTCCCTCCTTGTCTTTTTTTTGTCCGGGTTCTCCATTTATGTCGCCATCTACATCATCCACGCGCTGATGACTGGTTCAACCATGTTTGATTTTTCTTCAGATTGGGGTGGTATCTTGAAATCATGTATGGTAGCCTTAGCCGTCATGATGGGAATCTTTAATATGTGCGCTATCGGAGTGAACTTCAGGTTTAAATTATAATCTATGGAATCCTCAGACATTTCATTTCAAAGCATCCTCGATAATTTGCAGGTGGGTGTCTTTCGATCCAGTGCTACGGGACGCGGTCAGATTTTGTATGCGAATGCGGCGTTGACCAAATTTCTAGGTTACAACGGGATGGAATTAACGGGTGTTAAGGCCCGAGAGCTTTTTGTTGATCAGGAGCGTTTTGATTTTCTTTTTGATCAGGCGATTGAGCAGAAAGCCGTCCAAAAACAAGAGGTGCTTTTTAAGCATAAAGACCGAAGTTCCTTGGCATGCATCATCTCCATCACAACAATATTTGCCTCCAAAAACCAGCCGGAAAGTTTCGATGTTGTTATCGAGGATATTTCTTCAAAACGTAACCTTGAAAATGAACTGTCGGAATCCAAGGAATTATTCCGTATTGTCTTCGAGCGTTCAGCAGCAGCTATTACGGTTACGGACAAAAATGAACGGATCGTAGCATGGAACCCCATGGCCGAGAAAATATTGGTCATGTCGCAAAAGGACCTTTTTAATAAGCCTGTTCATGAGTTGTACACGGAAGAGGAATGGCGGCGGATGCGGGCTTTGCGTATCCGGGAGCGCGGCATGCTGGCTGACATTGCCACACAGATTATCCGCAGCGACGGCAGTCTGCTGGATGTGAATGTTTCCATTTCCGTTTTAAAGAATCCTCAGGGTGACATCATCGGGTCCATTGGAATACTCAACGACATCACGAACTTGAAGTTGATTGAAAAGAAACTGCGTGATTCGGAAAATAAAATGCGCGTCATTTTGGACAACTCTCCGGCTGCGATTTTGGTCAGCGATCAACAGCAGCGCATTGTTTCCTGGAATACGTTTGCCGAAAATTTGCTCGGAATGTCTAAAAAGGATTTGAACCATCTGCCCGCAAGCTCGCTGTATCCTCCGGAAGAATGGCAAAAAATCCGTTCGGAAAATATTTTGGCTAAAGGCTCTAAGCATCACATGGAGACAAAGGTGTCATGCAAGGACGGGCGGGTGATTGACGTGGACCTTTCTGTTAATGTCTTAAGGGATGAACAAAACAACTTTTTGGGCTCGATCGGGATTATCCAGGACATAACGGAACAGAAAAAATTCCGTCAGATGCTCCTGGTTGCCAAATTGGCGGCGGAAGAGGCCAATAGCGCGAAAAGTTTATTTCTGGCAAAAATGTCTCACGAAGTTCGTACGCCTATGAATGCTGTAATTGGCATGCTGGACATGACGCTGGAAACCAAGCTGACGGACGAGCAGCGGGAAAATTTGAAGGTTGCCAAAGATGCGGCCGACAATCTCTTGGGGCTCTTAAACGACATCTTGGATCTCTCTAAGGCTGAGGCCGGGAAAATCACCATTGAGAAAGTGGAGCTCAATGTGCATGATATGGTCAAAAATGTCTGCCGAGGTCTGGCGGTGCTGGCTGAAAAAAAACAAGTAGACCTTTTGTGGAATATTGAAGATAAGATCCCTAAGTATTTGATCGGCGATCCTGTCCGCCTGCGCCAAATCATTATCAACCTAGTCAATAACGCGATTAAGTTTACACATAAAGGTTTTGTCCGAGTCAAAGTGGAGTTGATTTCTCTGAAAGAAAAACACTGCGAGCTACTCTTTATTGTCCAGGACAGCGGTATCGGTATTCCGGCGGATAAACATGAGAGTATTTTTGATTTGTTTTCTCAGGCGGATGATCATACGACGCGAAAATATGGCGGCACCGGTTTGGGATTGGCAATCTGCAAGAAATTAGTGGAAATGATGGACGGCCGTATTTGGGTTGAAAGCAAAGCGAATGAAGGCAGCCAGTTTAAGTTCAATATTCTGTTTGACGTTGCGGGGGATCAACCGCTTTTGGCAGTGGTCGCTGATAAAGCGTCGGTTGCAGGCAGCGTTTCTTCGGAGAATTTAAGCCAATCCGGGCTTCGCATTCTGGTTGCTGAAGATAATCATGTAAATCAGAAGATTATTTTGAAAATTCTCGAGAAGAAAGGCTGGAAAGCCACGACGGCCATAAACGGAAAGGAAGTTTTGGAGCATTTGAATAAACAGTCTTACGATCTTATTTTGATGGACGACCAAATGCCAGAAATGACAGGGATTGAGGCGACAAGAATGATTCGCGCGGAAGAAAAACAAACCGGCAGTCACGTTTTGATCGTTGCCATGACGGCTAACGCTATGGCGGGAGACAAGGAATTTTATTTAAAACAAGGGATGGATGGGTACGTATCAAAACCGATCAACCGTGAACAATTGTTCGCCGAGATAGACAGACTCATTGAAAACAAAAATCAATAATAATTAATGTTAAGGGGTATTTATGAGCGAGATCATCGATTTGAAGGATTTTATGGAACGTGTGCAGGATGACAAGGAACTTCTTCTAGAACTCCTTGATATTTTTCAAGAAGATTTTGTTATCAAGCGACAGGCATTACAAACAGCCGTGAGTGCCAGTGACATTGCCAAAATCAAAGAAGTGGCACACTCTTTAAAAGGCGCTTCCGGTAATATTTCTGCCAAAGAAATGCATGCCAATTTTCTTAAAATCGAACAGGCTGTCAAAGTTAACGATCTTGGACAGTTAGGACCCATCCTTCAAGAAGTTGACACTCAGTTTGAGCTTATCAAGAAATTTGCTGCGCAATTGAAGAAAGATTTTGCAAGCTGATTTGCCTACATCTTTATCATGCCCACTTTATTAAGTGTGATTGACCGTTTGCTGGATCGGGGTTTTGTTGCGTCTATTGCGATCCTGGTTACTTTAGGATTCCTTGTCTACTTCAATGCCCTTGGCCTGCCGTTTGTTCATGACGACATTGTATTTATCCAGCAGAACCCGAACATTCAACGGTGGGACAACCTCACCGACGCGTTTTTTCGTCCGGCCATTCCGCAATTCTTTCAAGGATTAGTGACGCCGTATTACCGGCCGGTTTTGGAAGTTGTTTATCGTCTGGAATTTCTGCTATTTGGTTTTCATCCTGCTGGGTATCACTTCATTAATATCCTTATTCATGTTGTTAATGGCCTGCTTTTTTACGGCATTATGCGTCGCATCAGCCAAGCGCGGAAGATGTCATTGGTCGCTGCCGCGATTTTTCTTGTGCATCCTGTCCAGACAGAAGCGGTCGCCTGTGTATCCGGTATATCCAACGTGATGTGCGCATTTTTTATGATGTTGGCTTTTGATGGCTACCTGCGGGCACAACAGTGGAGATGTGCCCATCAGATGTTATGGCTGGCCTATGCGTTAATGATGTTTGCGGTGGCTC
>JAEUSC010000040.1 GCA_016789035.1 Candidatus Omnitrophota bacterium | reverse complement strand
TCTTAAACAACGATAGAAAACTGAAATCCAGAAGGAATCGATTTACTCCTATCATGACTTCTTTATTATTGCGGTCGATCATCTCTAGCCCGTTAACACTCAAACGGAATGATAATGGATTAAATCGGATCGATTTGACATGAACAGCGTGACCTGTATATTTGATACCCTGACTGCGGACAGCCCAGGTCAATACTAAAGGAATCACAAGAAAACCTAAAACCAAATAAATAACCAGAACCCACAAAAAAACTTTTAAGACGATCTTAAATATTTTTGACAAAACGGCTGACATAGACCTGCTTTCTTTAGTATGACATAAACGAACATGGCACCCGACCCTGTTGTCATTGCGCTGACCGACCTCGCAACATCATTACCTCAGGATCATTAAAAGGAATTACTGTCCGCAAAGACTTTTGCGTGTCCTTTCCAAATGAGCGAAACGCACCAACCAAAAGGTAGTCGATCATCTCCCGCAGGTCGTCATGAGTTCCCTGGCTGAAGGATTCGCCAATCCACACCGGTCTGGCGTCAGCATCTTTGATGTCATGAACGGTTAAGACCAGCTTTCGCGTATAAACAACCGTGTCCACTGGAACATGCGTGATGTATCCGGGTGTCGTCTCATAATTGGAATATGTTCCCTCCTGACCATTGACTTTGAAGCGGCCGGAATGATACAGAACATCCCCCGGATGATATTCGGAAACCGTCTCAGTTACGGTTAGACCCTGGTCCATCTCATAAGCGTAGGCCAAAGAAAATTGAGCGTCGGACTTGGCCGACACAGCATAACCATCATTCTGCAGCAACTGCTTAATTTTACCGGCAATCTCTTGGTCGAACAGCGGATTTTCAGCGTGTGAACTCGTCTGCACATAAATCCGGCTACCAGAAGCCACGGAGGGCCAGTCACCTTTTCGGTCTAGAAAACCATTGGTCTTGACCGTCACGCCCGAAGCGCAGCCCCAAGCCAACAACATCAAACTTATAACAGATAAAAAGAATTTTAGCGACTTCATGATCTTTTCTCCTTATTAAGACAGGATCAATGATATAACGATTTCATATTAACACCAGATTAATCATTCGTAAAATTAGCCCATGTTCATGATTACCATTTCGAAATCAAAAAAGCCGCAGGTGTTTGACCTGCGGCATATAAGAAATATAACATTATAAATATTTTTAATTGTTCATGAATTGAGTAAGGTCGACCTTCGGTCTTCTAATCTTGGGTTGATCTGTGAAAGCAGACGACATGATGTTGGCCGAAATCTGTGAAAAGGAATACTGCATAAAATATGCCAGCCAACTGGCAATCCCGATAAATTTAAAACCGTCTTCAAAAAGATATTCTCCCGGAATGTAATGCCGTTCGGAAATCTGATCAATCACAATTGATAATCCAAACGCAACCGCAGCAATGGCCAATAATTTCACATCGCTGACAAGGACGGTCTTTCGAAAATGATAAAAACATCCCAACGCATACAAACCGTAGCAGGCCAGAACCGACTTTTCCGGCACATTCAGATACCACGGAGCGATAGATTCATGAAACATGAACAGATCATCAAACATTAAAAGGGTCGTGAGGATTCCAAAATTTAAAAAGAAAAGAACCTTACTTCTCTGGTCTCTTCGAATGTTAAGGACCGCCGCCGAGAAAAAACAGATGCTGGCACAGGAACACCACAAAAGAATCCCTATATTGGAAACGTACCCGTAAATAGGACTGTAATTAAAGGTAGCGGCTGGATCCGCAGTAAAAGTAGCAAAAGGAATTTTGGTAAAATGATGGATGGCCACTGCCATTACCAACAAGAAGGCAACAAATGAATACAAGGCAATAACGCCGGTTTGAATGGGTTGATGCGGGTCGGCAAGTTTGTACATTAAGGTCTGTCCTTTCGAAAGCATATCTCATAGAAGAACAACCAACTGCCGAAGTCTAACATCCGCTTTAAGACATAACCAGGGTTTAAGGAGCTCTTGGAGCAACCGCTTTCTTCCCACGGCAGGACAATACTGACAACAAATAAAATGAATTGTTCAGAAAGTTTATGACGGAGGGAACGGGTCGTTGGGGTTGATTTCGCTCCAGCTGACCACGTCAGCAATGGAAGGCAGAAAAGGAATGGTGCTGGCCGTAAAATTGGGATTATAGGCGTAGCTGCGAGAGGCGTAGGTATTTAAATCGATCCCGAGACTTCCCTCTCTGCCGCGCACGGAGATAGATCCGGTAAAATTAAGATTGTTCTTGGAAACAGCGCCTCTCTCGGCTTTAAAAACGCCACCGTCCGCGATGATGAAGGCCTCAATATTAATATTATTCGGCGCCCCCGCCGGAATAATCACATCACCCGCCGAGAACAAACCTAATTGAGGTTTAGTCGACCCTGATGACGATGCCCTTAAACTTCCCTCCAGATAAATATTCCCGCTGGCAACAAAGACCATATCTTCATGATACGTTCCACTCAAATGCAGATCGCCGTCCACAAAGACCACACCGTTGGCCGCATTCTGATTGTTTCTATTAATCACACCGCCTACGACCGTATAATTGGAGGAATGCTGATTGGCGCCAGGAGTGGTCAATGACCGATAGCGGTTTAAATCAACGCCCGTAAATGTCACCGCCGGGGATGCCTTCACACCCTTGGTAATCGTGACTTCAGGGGCCGTGTTTCCGCTCACCGACCGCAAATAATTCACCGCACCATTGACACTGATATTTCGCGCCGGGCCAGAAGGCAGAGAGTTATCAACGATAAAATTGACGTCTCTGGCAAAAATATCGTTGTCATAATCGGCACCGCTTCGCACCACCAACGTTCCCAAGGTAAACGCCAAAAAGTTCGTAGGACTGATCAAGACAACACGCGCCAAAATCGATCGCGGGGTATTTCCGCTGGAATCCAAACCATCGGAGCGCACCAAA
>JAEUSC010000039.1 GCA_016789035.1 Candidatus Omnitrophota bacterium | reverse complement strand
GGAATATTATTCTTCATCGCGATCTCCTGCGCGCGCAACGTCTTCTTGACCGTCATTTCAAAATGTGCGCCCGCTTTGACGGTAGCATCGTGAGCGACGATCATCGTCTCTTTGCCGTGGATCATCGCAACGCCGATGATGTTGCCTGCCGCAGGACATCCGCCGAATTCTTCGTACATACCGTTAGCGCAGAAAAGCCCCAGTTCCATGAAATAGGTGTCGGCGTCGATCAACTTGGCAATACGTTCCCGCGCGGTCAGGCGTTTTTTCAGATGTTGCTTTTCAATATTTTTTGGGCCGCCGCCAAGCTGAATGACCTCTTCTTCAGATTTTAACTGCTCGACCAGTTTATCCATGAAGGACTCGTTCTTCTGGAATTTATCCGGATTCCATTTGACTGCCGATGTTCCGATAACCGCCATTCAAAACTCCTTTTGAATTCAAATATGAAAATGTAAAAATCAAAATGACAAATCAAAGCTTTAAACGTTTTCCATTTGTAATTTTTGATTTCTGATTTTTTATTTAAGCAAAGACGACACGTCGATCATCCATACATCCGTATTATTGCCCGCCTGAAATACGACGCGTTTCCCGTCCGGCGACCAGCGTCCGTGCTTTTCCTGATTGGTATTGTCCTTCGTCAGCGTGCGCGTGGTTTTTTCCCCGCCGGAACTCGTCATGATCCACACATCGCGGTCGTCATACCAACTGCGGGTAAATGCGACGATCGCATGCGTCGGCGAGACGACAGGCTCTTCGTCTTTTCCGTAGGGTAATTTATCCCGCGTGACCGGAAGGGGCAGCCCTCCTTCGGAAGGCGTTTTCCAGATACTCCATTTTTTTGCCCAATCCGCCTGAAATAAAACGGTTTGATCGTCATCGGTAAAACTCGGCGCCAGTTCGTTCTGTCCGTCTATCGTAAGCTGCTGCGTTTTGTTTGATTTCAAATCCTTAATCCAGATATCCGGATTGCCTGCTTTTTCGGAAACATAAACAATTTTATCGCCACCTTTCGAATACCGTGCTTGGTATGAATTAACAGAATCATCCGTTACTGCAAGCAGGTACGGCGCCTGCGTTGAGGCGGAATCCAAAACCAATTTTGTGATCCAAATATTCAGACAACCCGTCCGGTCGGATGTAAAAATCATTTCCTTTCCATCAGGCGAAATATCAGGATCAAAATCATTTTGTTTGGCATTAGTCAACTGTGTTTGTTTTCCGTCTTTTAGGTTTAAACTGAAAATAGTTTTTTTGCCCAACCGATCGGAATTGAAAATAACATATCGCCCATCGGGCGTAAAGGCGGGCGATTCATCATTGGTTAGGTGATCCACCAACATGGAATCTTTTTGAGTTTCTACATCAATGATCTTAATATCCCAATTGGGAAGCGATTCAAACAGAATATTTTTTCCGTCCGAACTCCAGCTTGGAAAAAAATGATCCTGCGACGAACGCGTTACGGCGACGGGATGAAACCGATCCGTCGGCGAAATATATATTTCGTAAACTCCCGTGGCATTCGACACGTAGGCGAGCCATTTTCCGTTCGGAGATACCGAGGGATGTTTTTCGTCGAATGACGAGTGAATAAATGAAGTAAAACCCTCTCCATCGCTATCCACATGACAAATCTCAGTTTGGTTTTTATCATTCCGCTGGAAAAAAACTTTATTTTCGGACGAGCTTAAGCTTGGTTTATCTATCGGCAATGGATCATCATAGAGAATCACGACCTCTGAAAAATTTTGTGCATTCACTTTACATATTTTGTAATTACTGTCATGCTGAACAAAAAATATCCATTTCCCATCACTTGACCAAGCCGGGCTGAATTCATTTGCGTTATCCGTTTTTGTCACTTGGGTCATTTCCTCTTGTTTATCAATGATCCACAAATCGCTTTGCCCCAGAAGATACGATGAGAAAACGATGCGCTCATTGTCGGGCGAAAAGTCAGCTCCCTCGTCAACGCCCTCATTGGCTGTCAGAGGATGTATACTGCCGTCATCCATATTGTAGATGAATACGTGCTTATCACCGATTTGCGTGGAAATATAAGCAACAAACTTACCATCCGGAGACATTTTTGGCTGTCCGTCATAACACGCCAACGTAGTCATACGCTCCAGCGTCAAGCCTTCAAGCGTCGTTGTCGTATTCTTTTTGGTGCATCCTATAAAAGTAACGAGTACGGTAACAAAAATTATGCGTGCCATCATGAGTGCTTTTCTTTCAATAAACTTTAGAAACATGGGTCAAACTAACAAAAAATATTTTCTTTCTCATTATAAATATAAAAAATGCGAATTTATTTTTATTTAACTACACCGATGGGAAAATCCTGGCCACGCGCATAACTATTCGGATACTGCGCCGTTCCTCTGTATTTTTTTGTGAGCTCGGGTACCCGGTCATTTAAATACGCTTCGAGTTCTTTTACGGTGATTCTGCCGTCTTTATTTCCGTCGCCTTCACCGCTTAAGCCTTTTAGCAAAGCATACGTAAAAACACCGTGGCCCAGCTGTTTAAATTCAGCCGCAAATTG
>JAEUSC010000014.1 GCA_016789035.1 Candidatus Omnitrophota bacterium | reverse complement strand
CGCATCGGATCATGACTAAAAATCCAAGAACCGAGCGCCAATGCCAATGCGATGGGCGTATAAATTGCGCCCAACTGATTTCCCAGTCGCTGAATGTGGGGCCGTTTTTCTTCAGCCGCGCGCATAACTTCCATAATTTTTGCGTAACGTGAATCACCGGCGCGCTTGGTGGCGCGTATGGTTAATGACGCATCTGCATTAATAGCACCCGACAGAACAAATGAACCCAATGCCTTTGAAACGTTGAATGGTTCACCGGTTAAATACGATTCATCCATGGTCCCATGCCCTTCAATGACCTGTCCGTCAACTGGACAGATTTCATGAGGAAAGATAACCAATTCATCACCGACATTCACCTGCTGAATCGGAATATCGATAAAACCCTCCTGCCGTTTCTGGTGGGCAAAAACCGGCATGCGCCTTGCCAACGCCGCCAATACCGAAGAGGCGCGTCGCACCGCAAAACTCTCTAGAGCAGCTCCGCCGGAAAGCATTAAAACAACCAGTGCCCCCGCCAGATATTCGCCCAATATCACGGATGAAATGATTGAAATTCCAGCCAAAAGGTCTGACCCAAATTCCCGCTTAAGAATTTTTTGCACCAAACCCCATACAAGCGGAAAACCTCCTAAGACCAAAACAAGCAGCAATGACCAATACGATTGTTGATCTGAATACCCCCACAGGAACCGCAAACTCAGATAAAGTGCGATACCTGCAGCAGCAAAAACGGCAATGAAAATTTCTTTAGATACCTTCTTCATAGATTAATTATAACTGATTTGCTTAAGGCATATTTCTAAATTTATTACGGTCTTGAAATGCACAGTGCTTTTAAGACCACGACACACAATTCTGCAGATGATTATATTTCTGAAGCCGACGGTAAATAAAAGCCCATCGGGCGTCAGCTAAAAAACAATTAGTTCACGGAATTTATGTAAAAAGATCTTTGCCCAATTAAGTTTCAAATTATAAAATAAAAAAGTAAAGGAACCCTATGTCTATTAGTGAGATTGATAGCATCTGTTGGCTCATTTTCAAATTAAGCACCTGCATTATATTTATCAAGCTTTTTGCAGACATGCTGTTGGTAAGATTTAAAAAGCAGCTTACACCCGCCGTGCCGCCAGCAAAGACAGCATTAGAAGACGTTACCAAACATCACGAGCAGGCCATTTCTTCCGCCCTGCGTCCTCTACCGAATACAATTGGGACGTCTCCTACGCTGAGCAGCACCCGCCAGCCCAAAAAAGCGATCGGTGAGATCCTGATTGAACGCAATCTCATCACGAAAGAAGCTCTGGATCAGGCCCTCGAATATCAAAGAACCCATGGCGGAAGTCTTACCCAGTATCTTCTACATTTCGGCATCATCAATGAAACTCAGCTGGCCCATTGCTTGTCGGAACAGTTCAAAGTCCCCTACCTGCCGCTGGGAATGTACAACGTCTCGAATGACGTTATCAAAATGATCCCGCAGGATATTGCGGAAAAACACTGGGTGTTACCTGTCGAAAATAACGGCGAAGTGCTGACCGTTGTCATGATCGATCCCCTCGATCAAAATGCCATTAAAGAGCTGGAAGAAATCACCGGACTCAAAGTTGTTCCGTTTGTAGGAGTCATTTCCGAAATTCTGGCCTCGCTGCAAACCTATTACAAAAGCTCCGTACACAACAAAAAATCCAAGGTCCCCAACTTTTTTGTACAGACACAGACCTATGTGGGCGCTGACCGACGGGGCGCAGTCCGTTATAAAACCAAGATTGATATTCACTTTCCTCACGAAGGACGATATGTCAAAACCAAAACCATCAATGTCAGCCGGAACGGTTTTTCATTTGGTTCACTGCTGAACATAGCTATCGGAACCATGCTAACGCTGGAAGTCAACCTGCCGGATCATATTCATCCGCTGCCGATCGCTGTCGTCACCCAGGTTGTCCGATGCATCCCCCTGGGTAAGGATAAATTTGAGATTGGCGTCAAGATTATGAAAATTTCCAAGCACGACACGACCGTCATCATGAATTATGCTGTGTCGCACAAGGAAATGGAAGCCGCCGAAAAGTAACAGCAACCGCTCGATCCCCCTCTGAATGGATTTGTCACAAAGCAAAAGCCTCCCCCGTTTCTTGAGAAGGCTTTTAAATTACTGAAATTTATTAACAACTACGTGAAAGCAATTTTCAAACTTCTAACCGTAGCGCCAGGAATAATAGCTAGTTAAACATCGGTTAAACTGTTTTTCCAACACGCACAAAATCTTTTCAGCCACGCGGCCCACATAATGGAACGGAATTTTCCTGACGAGAGGCTTAACAATTGTTTCTTTCCGTCGCCAACCCAGATTTTTATAACGGTCCTTAAAATAACTATTTTCAGTCAGTCTCCATTTGGCGCTCAAATGCTTAAGGCTGCCATATTCCCACGCATCCGACCAGCGCAACATGTAAAAAGGAACATCCCATGATGCAAGCGCCGGAGAGGAAAAATGAGTCAAAAATGTCACAAGCGATTTCGGTTCAAAATAAATGCTTTCCCCCGCATCCTTGACCCTTAAAGAAAAATCAATGTGCTCTTTCGTACATGTCATGGCTTCATCAAACCCCCCGACTTTATTACACACATCTGTCCGCACAAGAAAACAGTGAAATTCGGTAAATCCGATAGAAACCCGTCGGAGCTGATCACGTACCTGTGTAACCTTTTTATCCTGCAGATACATTTTCTCAACCAAACGGCGCTCGGTAACCCCGGCCTTTTGCACTTCCTCGATGCTGGCCTCTCCACCCGCGTAATGAATGTGTTCATGAATAGGCGTATCCTGACATGTCAGGGGACAAACCGCCGCACACCCTGTTTCATTGACGCAATCCACCATGGCCGTAAGCCAACCGGGCGAAACGACCACATCATTATCCAGAAAAACCACATACTTTGTTTTCACACGGCTTAATCCGAGATTTCGGGCACGATTGGGTGACAAATAATGATTGCTGCGGATCAATTCAAATTGATTTTCAGCAGACTTTTTCTGTAAATAGTTGCGGATATGTTGCGGCGATCCGGCATCGACATAAACCAGATGATAGGGATAGTCGGTATGTTCAAGAAGGCTTTCTAAAGACTCTTGTGTAAAATAAAAGCGATCTCGGGGTACAACAACAATCGTCACCAACGGCAATTGCGACATAAGCAGCTCTCTTCCATAAGCAGACGGTTAGACTAGAAGTAAAAATCGTTGTGGGCTTCTGACACCCCTTGAAGGCAATAGACTATCTGAAACAAGATTAAACAGGGATTAATTCAACATTAATGTTCATAAATGTATCTTTTGTTATATTCTGACATAATCCGTTCATGAACCGGCATGCTTATTGACCGTTTTAGCCCCAATGAATCTCCCGCTCCTCACCTCTGATAAGCAGTTTTCTCGACGTTCCCTCGCCCGATACGCTCACCGAATATGTTTGCTCTTGATTCGATTGAAGCCGGGGTGTTTCGCGACAATAAAAAACTCCGAGGACTTTCATCATCGGAGTTTCGGTAAAGGCACTCAAAATTTATAAAAACTAAAGCAAGCTCTTCAAAGTTTTCATCAAGACTTCCATATCCTCATTTTTATTAAAAAACCTCACAGCTCCCGCCTCTCTCATCATTTGGATCATTTCTTCCTCCGCCTGCACCGAAAGTCCGATAATTTTAATATGCGGATACTGCTTATGAAGAATACGGGTCGCCTCAAGCCCGTTCATTTCAGGCATATTAAAATCCATAATGACCACATTGGGCCTTCTCTCTTGCACCATACGAACAGCTTCCTTTCCATTGGAAGCCTCAAATACTTCATCAATGAAAGACTCCAAACTCAATGCCCGTGCCAGTGACTGCCGGACAATCTTGTGGTCATCGGCAACCAGGACCGATATTCTCTCTTTGTCCTTATTTAATAAAATGGGCGACTGCGAAATTTCAACAGCCTGCGGCTCCAAAATTTTTGTTTCGGCAGGCAAAATCATTTCTAACGAAGTCCCTTCACCGACAGCGGAAATGATTTTGCATTCCCCACCCAATGCCTTTATTCTCTCCCGGATACTGAAAAGCCCGAAACCTCCCGCACCTTTTAAACCAATAATTTTTGGATCGAATCCTTTACCCTTGTCAGAAACAATAATATGAATTCTTTTCTCTTCAACCTTTTCCATAACGAGGCTGCATTCCGTTATCCCGGCGTACTTGACAATATTCAATAAAGCCTCTTGGACCGATTGATAAATCATAACTTTAAAAATGTCTGAGACAGGTTCTGCATCTGCAAAAATGGAAAGATGAATTTTCAATTTCTGATCTTTTTCGAACTTTCTGGCCAGAAAACGCAGAGCCGCACCCAAACCGCTTTCATAAAGCACGGGCGGCCGTAATTCCGCTGTGAGTGTGCGAGACGACTGATAAGCCTCCTCGACAAACGAGCTCATTTCAGCAACCGCCGTTTTATCCAGATTTTCGGACTTTCGCATCAGCTCCAAACGGATCTTGATAGCAATTAATAACTGCTGCAAATGATCGTGCAAAAGCTGGGCCAAACGCTTGCGCTCTTCCTCTTCCACTTCCGTCAATTCCACAGCTAATTGACGCAGCAAGCCAGCCTGTTCCTCCAACTGCTTAGTGCGTTCTTCAACTCGTTTCTCCAAATGCGCTGTTAAATCATTCAACTCCCGGTTCAGTTGTTTGAGCGAATGCTCGGCATTTTTATGATCGGTGAAATCACGAAAGATCAAAACAACGCCAAAAATTTGTCCATTCGAAAGACGGATAGGCGCGGCGCTGTCATCAATAGGAATTTCCGAACCATCTCTCTTGATCAGGATCGTATGATTGGCAAGTCCAACCGTGGCGCCCGAACGAAGAACCTTTTCGACGGGATTCTCCACGATGTGACGGGTTTCTTCATTGACGATACGAAAAACGATGGGAAGCGCTTGTCCGGCCGCTTGGGCACTGCTCCATCCTGTCAAACGCTCCGCTTCACTATTAATAAACG
>JAEUSC010000487.1 GCA_016789035.1 Candidatus Omnitrophota bacterium | reverse complement strand
CCTATTCACTGACGACGGGGAGGTTTTTGCAAAGAGATCCGCTGGGCTATGCGGATTCGATGAATTTGTATCAGTATGCCCGCAATAATCCTGTAAACTTAATTGATCCAATGGGAAAGGAAGTAGTCATCCCAGGTCCGTGGATGGCAAGTCCTTATTATTGGATGGGAGTGGCTGTCGTCAGCGGATATATCGCTTGGAATGCAGCCCATAATTCTTCGCGGGGATTTCATTTGCCTGATTTAAATTGGGATTGGCAGTTGCCGACGTTTCCCTCTAATAATCTTGAAAAGAGTAATATGTGTATTCTTAGATCTGGAAAAAATAGAATTCCAGATCAAGGTGTTCCTGGAACAATTGCAACAAATGGTCCCGGCACAACAAAAAAGTTGTACGGAGACGATGGGTGGGTTACTCTGGAATGGAATAAAGGTCACACGGATCATGCAGTGGGAACGGTAGAAAGAGATGATCATGTTCATCCGCAAACGACACAACCTAATGGAAAAGCAACGGATAGAGGCGAAGCCCGTAAACCTACAAAAGAAGATAAAGAGAAGCTTAAATTGCCATGATTAATAATTTTGAAGAGTTAAAAAAGTCGTTAATGGAGAAATACATCATTCATGATGCTCAGCTCCAAAAAGTTTCCATTTATGAAAAAGATTTGAAGGTTTATTCCGCCTTTATATTTAAATCACTCAATGATCAAAATAATACTATTAATTTTATTGATGTTAAGAAACTCGATTTATTTGATGATAACTGTGCGGTAAATTTGGACTATATTGCATCTTATAAGTTTTTTAAGATTGATGAGGAGACGTACTATGTTTCGTTAGACCCCGATGAAACTGTTTGGAAAATACTTGATACTGACTCAGGAGTGATTGTCTTCAAGGATTTAGAAATTGAATCTCATAAGGAGGGTTCGATTCTAATTCCAAATAGAGGTATGGATAATTCACTGCAAGTCTTCAATGATGTCAAATTGTTGTCAAATGCAAAGGTTTTAAAGATTGACATAAATGGGGTGGCTTCCCAGAAGCAAATCAAAATTACTTTTCAATTGGATCATCAGTACAATCAAAATGTTAAATTGGAAATTGCCTTTTTTGATGTTAGTAAATACGAGTTTTATGATGAAAATGGAGCGATTGTAACGAGCTTAGTTCGCAACTATAATCTTGATAGGCTCTCAGAGAGTAATTGCCGCTTTGCAATTGATACGAGCTATTCAACTGCATTAGATTTAAGTAAAAATTCGATTGTTTTAGAATTTAGACATTGTGAAGTGTATACATGACATAAGTATAATCCAAATTGATTTAGATTTTCGTGCATTACGTTATTTAGAAAAAGAAGAACTGAGTAAGTTTTTCTTTTCTAAATAACATTTTTTTCAAGTTAATCCCTGCCTGAAAGTCATCAGGCAGGGATGTCTTTTTCATACAATTACCGTATTTGCGCTATTGCTGTATATGCGGTGCCGACTCTTGCCGAAAGGTACCTTCCGTGCGTTCCCGCCTCGCTTATCTGTGTCGCTCGCTTTTTTATGTTTTGGTCAATTGATTATTGACATTGACATTTTCTCTGTTATATTTGTTAGGACTCCTAAACATAAAGGAAATTATCTAAATGATTGAAAACCTGCAGCTGTACCAAAAAATCATCGTGGGGTTCTCAAAATTAAGCCAGGCCATGAAGAACAAATCCTGGGAACGGGGAAGTCAAAGAAAGATCAGCCCGACCCAGGGGCAAATTCTGGCTTTCCTGGCCGGACGAAAGAAAGACGCCATTACCAGCTTGTCGGATATTGTTGACCACCTGGGGGTTACGGCTGCGACCGTTTCAGATGCAGTGCGCATTCTTACAGAAAAAGGACTCATCAAGAAGACTGTGGGCTTGGATGACAAGCGGTTGATCAACCACACCTTGACACTCAAAGGGCTTAAGTTGGCCCAGGAGGTCAGCGAATGGCCGGATTTTATGAACCAGGCCCTGGATGTTCTGCCTGCGGATGATCATGAACGGTTATTTTTGATTCTCATCAAAATGATCCGCCAGCTGCAAGTTCGCGGCGAGATCCCGGTCTCCCGAATGTGTGCGACTTGTCAGTATTTCCGGCTGAATATGTATAGTGACAACCAGCGGCCGCATCATTGCGCGTTTGTCAATGAACCATTTGGTAATAGAAATCTTCGATTGGATTGTCCGGACCATCAAGAGGCAGATGCACAACTTCTGGACAAAAATTGGAATGAACTTATTAACAAAAAGTAAATGGAGGGTAAGACAATGAGTAATGCCAAATTCTATCATGCCGGTTGCCCGGTTTGCGTCAGCGCTGAGAAGCAGTTTGTTACCGCGTTGGATCCGAAAAAGTACACGGTGGAAGTGGTCCACTTAGGAACGCAAAAAAACAGACTGCCTGAAGCGGAAAATGCTGGTGTTAAATCTGTTCCGGCGCTCGTGATGGACGGTCAGGTTTATCACATCAACTTTGGCGCTAATTTGTCCGATTTAAAGAAGTAATCTATGAACTCAGGGGCCGGTGATCAGGCCAATGCCTGGATGCTGGCCCCCTGAGACCTTTCGTAGCCTTCCTTTAAAGCTCCAACATCTACCAAATTCAAGGGCTTAACAACGGTCGATTGCCTGCTAGCCGTTCAACACTTAAATATCCTTTCAATTGTTGCCAAAATTTTTTCTGATATAATCATTGCGGTTAATTTAAGCGAAGAAAGTCCATGAAAATCAAGAATTCAAAAATCGGCGTGCTTTTGGTCAATTTAGGTACGCCAGACTCGCCTTCAGTTGCGGATGTCCGCAAATACTTACAAGAATTTCTGATGGATGGCCGTGTGATTGATATCCCATGGCTGCAGCGATTCTTTCTGGTCAACGGTTTGATCGCACCGTTTCGGGCCCCGTCTTCCTCCCACGGGTACAAACAGCTTTGGACGCCGGAAGGTTCCCCGCTGAAGGTTTACGGATACAAACTCAAAGAATTGATTCAAACCCAATTGGGGGAGGACTATTGCGTCTCTTTTGGAATGCGTTATCAAAATCCAAGCATCCGCGCGGCGCTCGATGAACTTAAAAACGAGCCTTTAAGTGAGCTGATCGTGGTTCCGCTTTATCCGCAGTACGCATCCGCATCTACCGGTTCCACCATAGAAAAAGTCATGCAGGAAATCAAACGTTGGGAGGTGATCCCAACGCTTAAATTTGTCGGCAATTTTCATGATCACCCGCTTTTTATCGGCGCGTTTGCGGCTTTGGGAAAGGAGCATCTGAAAAGGTCTTCGTACGATCATGTGATTTTCTCCTATCACGGACTGCCGGAACGGCAGATCCTTAAGGCCTCATGCCAGAGTTATTGCAAATTGGCGGATTGTTGCAGCGTTTATCACGGTAAGAATCAAAACTGCTATCGTGCCCAGTGCTTTAACACAACCCGGCTTCTGGTCAAAGCGTTGGGGTTGAAAGAAGGCGGCTACACAACCAGTTTTCAATCCCGCTTAGGAAAGGACCCGTGGATCAAGCCATACACCGACGAAAAGTTGTTAGAGCTTGTCCACGATGGGAAGAAAAGAATACTGGTTTTCTCACCCGCTTTTGTCGCCGATTGTCTGGAAACTACGGTTGAAATCGGCATTGAATATCAAAAAACATTTATGGATAACGGCGGTCAAGACTGGCAGCTGGTGGAAAGTCTCAACACCCGGTCGGAGTGGGTAGCCTGTTTAAAGGCGCTCATCAAAGAGCATCAGGAGCCATGAGAAGTTTGAAGATATTAACCCTCGACGGCGGAGGATCAAAAGGGATTTACACCCTGGGGATCCTGCAGGAAATGCAGAAAAAGTTGGGCATGCCTTTGGTTGACTATTTTGACTGTTTTTACGGGACGTCAACCGGCGCCATAATCGCGGCGATGCTGGTCCTTGGCCGGGACATTGAGCATATTAAAGATCTCTATCTTCATCGTGTCCCTCACGTGATGAAAAAAACGACACCGGCCCTGCGGACGGCGGAGTTGAAGGTCATGCTGGGGCAGGAATTCGGAGACACAAAGTTTGAGGACTGTCCCAAATATTTAGGCGTCATTGCCTCGTTGGTCAATGAACGAAAACCAAAGGTCTTCAGACCGTTTGTGGGTCGTATCGCGGGAGATCGGACCTCTCTTTTCTCTGGGCACGGATTTACGATCGCTGAAGCGTTGCTGTCATCTTGTGCGGCCGTCCCGTATTTCGAGCAGGTCCGTATCAAATCATCGGAGGGAGGCGGTAATCTGTTTCTCATCGATGGGGGATTTTTGGCCAATAATCCCACACGCTGTTCCATTGACGATGCGACACGCGTTTTTAACAAGACAGAAGAAGACTTGTTTGTTGTCAATGTGGGCGCCGGCACATTTCCCAGAGATCTTAAAATGAGACACGTTCTTTCGGTTGTCAAT
>JAEUSC010000413.1 GCA_016789035.1 Candidatus Omnitrophota bacterium | reverse complement strand
ACCGGCCGACCGCATTGGTCACAATAAACCGCATTATCTGATAGATTATGAAAACAATAAGCGCATGTTTGCATAATGGCCTCTTCTATTTAATATAATCATGAACACCGCGACAAATATTGGGCAAAAATCAAATAACCCTCTCGTTTCCCCCGTCAATCGGCACTTGCGCCCCCGTCGTTTTAGAAAACGCCCCACCGGCCATGACGGCCACCAAAGCCGCCACATCCCGGCTTTCAATAGTGGTCTTTAAAAGATTGTTGGTCTTGTATTCCTCCACAGAAAGACCATACGCCTTGGCCCGCTTTTCCAATACATCGCGAGTCCAAATTGCCGTATCAAAAACCTGATTCGGATGAACGACATTCACACGGATTCCCGAGGCGGCAAGCTCAAGAGCGGCCAGACGGGCCAGCTGCGTCAGCCCCGCCTTGGCAACGGAATACGCCGAAGCTCCAGGCCCGGGCGCTGGGACATTTTTTGAACCCACAATGATGACCGCCGGATCCAAGCCGTTAGCCAAAAACGGAATACATGCCTGAAGCAACCGCTGATGACTGCTTAAATTGATAGCCAAACTTTTTTCCCAAATATCCTCGCTCATCTGTTCGATCCGTTGACTCTGGGGAAATGTGCCGGCATTGCTGACGAGGACATCGAGGCCGCCAAAATGCCGAACGATTTTTTCCACCGCCTTAGTCACCTGTGCCGATTTTGTTAAATCACAAACCATGGGAAGCACGGGTTCGTCCTTGTAGATGTTAAGGACTTCCGCGGAGATATCCAACGCCGCAACCACGGCACCAAGGCTACAAAATTTTTCAACACAGGCCCGGCCGATACCGCTAGCAGCCCCGGTCACCAACACAATTTTGCCTTGAAACTCCGGCGGAGCTGTATTCTTTTTCAGTTTCGCTTGTTCCAGCTCCCAATATTCCATTTCAAACAAATCTTTGGCCGGAAGCGCCGCCCAGCCGCCCATTGTCTCGGCCTGGCTGATGGCCTTGATGGTGTGATCTACGATATCTGATGTGATTTTTGCATCTTTAAGGGTCGCCCCAAAACTGATAACACCGCGATCCGGCCAGACAGCCCAGCGCGGTGCCGCATCTATCGGGTGATGATGGGATAAAGCATGCTTCTTAAAATACTGCTGATAACACTGTGCATAATCTCTGACATCCTTTTGAGGATCAGTTCCCAATACCAGGGCCGACTGTTTGGTGCGGATGATGTGATCGGGCGTCAATGGTCCGCGCGTTGCTATGTTCCGGACATTTTTGTGTGAAGAAAATTGAACGTGTGTTTTTTCTTCTTTCAATTGCGCCAGCATGGCCCCGCCCTTGGCCGATGAAACCTCCTTGCGCAGCAGGGACAATTGCTTCAGATCGACTTTTTGAGCTGCAGCACCTTTCACCTTATACGGAGCATGCTTCGCCAAATACCTTTCAGCGTCCGAAACCAGTCGGATCATCTGACTGTAGCTTTCTTTGGCCTCGTCATGAAACGTAAAAATTCCATGATTAAGAAGAATGATTGCGTCGATCTCTTTCCAATCGATTCCCTGCGTCATTTCATACACTTTGCGGGCCAAGATAAACCCCGGCATTACATACGGAACATACAAAACTCTTTTACCAAACACCTGCGCGATGCGCTTGGCCCCATCGGATGTATTTGTGATCGTAACGATCGCATCGGCATGGGTATGATCGACATATTTAAATGGAATAATGGCGTGTAAGATCGCCTCCACAGAAGGCGTCGGAGCATTAGGGTCCAGCATGGCCGCGCGTTGAGTTTTCACCATGGCGGTATCGTTTAAGGTTTCTAACTGTGCCATTTTCAAAAGCACATCCATTTTAACCGCGGCAAATCCTTTCTTGTCAATAGTGGCCAGATCCCAGCCACTCCCCTTGATATATAAAACATCCTCCCACTCACCAAAGAGATTCTTGACCTGGGCCTTGACCGAGGTATTGCCACCACCGTGCAAAACCAAATCCGCTTCCCGACCCAACAGACGCGATGTATAAACTCGCATCTGCAAGGGATCGTCTGCAAAAATTTCTGCCTCTTTATTTTCGAATAAGTTCTTCATGATTAAGCAACCTTATGTTCAATAATCCGAATGTCTCTTTGTGGGAATGGAATTTCAATCTGATTCTTCTTAAGCGCCTGTAAAATATTCCTGTTAATCGCGAACTTAACATCATAATAATGCTCTTGCTTGCACCAGAGACGCACAAAGACATTAACGCTGGATTCGGCAAATTCTGAAATGCCGATCTTAGCCCCCCTGCTGGTTATGACGCGGGCATCATCATCGACAACTTCCTTGATCACCCGCAAGACATGATCAATGTCGCAGGAATAACTGACACCCACTGTCACGTCCACCCGCTTTAATGCCGAAAAATTATGGATAATTTCCCCAATAATATGCTTATTGGGGATCACAATCTTGTCACCGTCAATGGTAATGAGCACCGTCCGCGAAAGGGTCATGTCCTCGACTTCACCGTGAACATTGACCACTTCGATGATATCACCGACCTTAAAAGGCTTAGTAAAAACAAGCGTGATCCCAGCCGCATAATTAGAAAGCGGCCCTTGCAGCGCAAAACTTGTACCAAAACCAACCACGGAAAGACCGGCAATGATCGGAGCAATCTCAATTCCAAACTTACTTAAGGCCGCAATGGCCGCAAAAATCATGACCAACAATTTAACAGCACCCGCAATAAACTTTGTGACCGTCACATCCACATTCTTTTTTTTCAGCATGTCACGGGTCAGTCGTGCAAAGAAATTGCCTACAAACCATCCGATGCCCAAGAGCATCAGTCCACCGAGAACCTGAAAACTATACTTCACGCAGGCTTCAATAATCCAATTGATGATATTTGAAACGCTGGACGTCGTTCCCTGCACAGTTACCGTCTTTTCCAACGCAAAAGCCTGGCAACACTCAGGTAAAACAATCCCAAAGACAACGGCTATTCTTGATGGAATGGATTTAATATTCATGTCACCATCCTCCTAAAAAGTTCCTTGTTAACTCACAACCATTACCGCTTAGATCACAAGCAAGGTGATCCTAAATCCCCTTCTGCAGCGTTCTGAAAACCTGCCGTGGTATCGGCAGAGCCACCGGCATCCGAACGTGAACCGGTTTTTTCTTGACCGGTCTTTTGTGTATCAAGGATTGCCTCAATTTGATCCCGACACGTGGCCTCGCAGTTGAAAGATTCAACCGGATCATTGGCATGAGCATCCATGCATTTACGGACACACGCTACACAACTGTCAAAAGTCGGGTTTTCGACCAAACGGCATTTGCCAGCGAGTCTTTCGCAGCGTGCATAATCACGGCAAAAATCCCCTAGCGCATACATCTGTGTACAAGCTTCCGGTACGTTCGGGCCGCAGCTTATATCGATGCCGTGACAATTTTCGATTCCGCAGGCTTCCTGCGCTTGCGAGGATCCGCTAGCCAACAAACATAAGAAAACTAAAAGAACGACAATCCTCTTCATCACGCGCCCTCCTTAGATTTAAAAATCCGCTGATTATATCACATGATCCGACGCAACTATTTCCTCAAGTCTAAAAAAGCTCCCAGGAAAATAAACGGAATGTCTTTAAGCTTGATAGCAAATAATCCAGACGCATAAAAGGCAAGATGCTGGAGTATTGGTCTGTCCATGTACGGCCCTCCCATAAAACAGCCTCCATACCCCGCCATCCTTCTGTCTGAGAAATCTTTTGAATCAATTCTCGATTCCATGAAATTAGAATCCAACTGGACGTTACCAGATGTTCACCTCTCGATTGGCTGATTTTAAAGGTCATGGCCGCTCCCAGACTATCTGCCACGTTCGCTATCACCGGAATAAGATTCACATAACGATTGGATACATGCACAAGGATCCCGCCGCCGGGACGCAAATGAGACTGATATTCTTTAAAAACTTCTTTGGTAATCAGATGAACGGGAATGGCATCGCCTCCAAAGGCATCGATCACGATCACATCATAATCCTGCCGGCCAAAGGCCTGCATCGAAAGGCGTGCGTCTCCAATAAAAAATCGTTTTGGAGAACGATTATGTTTGAGGAAAGTAAATTTCTCGTGGGCGATCCTTAAAACGTCAGGGTCCAGCTCAAAAATATCCAGCGATTGGTTCTCATCAAAATAGGACGCCATGCTTCCCGTTCCCAGGCCGATAATCGCCGCCTTGCGAACCGCCTGTCCTTGAATCTTCATTAGATCCCAAATTCCTGAATGAGGGCCGTAATAGGTAATGGGCTGATGCTGCTTTTCCTTGGATAAATATTGACCACCATGCACTGTGCGTCCGTGATAGAGCCAACGGACGTCTGAAGAATCTACGACTTCATGGATACCGTAGTAATTGCGCAGCCGCCAGGTATTTTCAGTGGACTTTCTATCCCACATGTAATCCTGAGCTGGAGAAAAGATAAAAAGCAGCAAAAGGCAAGCCACTACTCCATAGCGAAAACCGCCTAAATATTGGTAGGTTTTCCAGCTTAAAAAAATTAGTATGCCAACCGCCAGTACATTAAAGGAAACAAACATGGCGCTCCAAACGTAATACAGCAGATTCAAATAAATCACGACTCGTAATGCCCTAGCCGAAAAGACGGGCCTGGCACCATCATTTAGCGTTGCCAGGGAGATCAACAATAACGCGCACAAATACTCCACCATGGAAACAGAAACCAACGGAATGATCCACGTTGTGGCGATCGCACCCAAAAAACTCCCCATAGAAATCAAAAAATAAAACCCCGTTAAATCGCCTTCATTGCTTGGCTTAGCTTCAATAAGCCTGTTCTGGCAATACATGCATATGCAAAAAAGGATGCCCAAAAAAAGTGAGAACTCCAGCAGCGGCGGCAGCTCATACTTTTGGATTAAAAAATAGAATAGCGCGGACAGTCCCAAAATCGGCGCAATCTGTGTAACCATCCATCGCGGACACCACGGTTCCTTTTTAAAATTTAAAACGAACGAAAGAAGATAAATACTTAACGGAAATATCCAGAACAAAGGTACTGGCGGAAGCTCGAAAGTAATCAGATTACTGACCGATAAAAACATCATCGAACCGCCCGCGCCTAGGAACACCCAACGCAACACCTTTTCCTTCTTGACCGGCGAATCGTTTTTCGAACGGACGGCACCCTCTGTCACAGGAATCATAAACACAGCAGCGCAATTAAGAACAACCAGCAAAAAGTAGCAATAGCGCCAAAACATCAACTGTGAAGAAATATCCATTTGGTATTCAATCAGGAAAGGATAACTAAAAAGCGCAATAAACGAACCCAGGTTTGAAACGGCGTACAACCGGTAGGGATTAACGCGGATATCAGCCCGGGTCTGAGACATCCAGACCTGCGTGACAATGCTCATCGTGGAAAGCACAAAAAATACCGGACCGATGGAAATGGCCAATTTCCAAAAGACATCAACCACCAATGGCAATGAAGGATTGACAACGAGGCTCTTTAATTCCCTGCCCGGAAAAACCAGCAAAGGCAGGACTAACAGAAGCGCGTGGCCATAAAGGTAGCGTTTCAGACCCAACCATCCAATAAATCGGTGGGCAAACCCATAACCTAACAGGAGGACAGCCTGAAAAAATACGATGCACGCGCCCCAAACAAAAAAACTGCCTCCGTAAGCAGGCAGAAAAATCTTGGCAATAATAAACTCAATTTCAAACAAAAGAAACGCCGCCAGAAAAGTAATAAAACTCAGCGCGTGCGTTACCATTCTAATCCTTTGACAGTTCCGGTAGCCGTGGGTTTTCCATCCGTTTAAAGAAATCTCTAATCCCCTGATCCAAAAGCACGTGACGGCGTTCTATCGGCTGGCGCAAAACAAGCCCTTCAAGCGATGTGCATCGGCTTAAGGCCACATACAGTTGACCATAAGCAAATGTGCCCCTGCCTAAATCCAGAACGACCTTCTCAAATGTCTTTCCTTGAGATTTGTGAATCGTCACAGCCCAGGCCAGCTTGATCGGAAATTGGGAAAAATATCCCACCACGCGTGAGGAAAGCGATTCAATCTCTTCGTCATAATAAAACTGAAAAATTTCCCATGTGTAGCTTTGAACATCGACTCTTGACCCGTCGGCAAGTTTCACAAGAACAACATCCTTGCCTGCCGCATTTTCGTAAATTTCCACCACCTTGCCGATGGTGCCGTTAACCCATCGTTTTTCCGGATCATTGGTTAGCATCATCACCTGAGCACCGACTTTCAATTCTAACAGCTGCTGGGTGGGCAAATTTTTCTTTTCAAACTCACCAGACACAGTCCCTGAAGATTTAAAACCGTCCCCCGGCAACTGCGAAAGCCTTTCCCCATTGATCTTTTCGGCCAGCTCATTGGTCGTAGTCAATGAAACAAAGAAATCATCAGATTCGATCTTTACGTCGCGCACAAAACGCCCGTTGAGGATTTTCAAATCGTCAACCGTAAGCGTATTATGGCGAATGGCATTAAGGATTTGGATGAACCGCTCGTCTTTCTGACGGTAAATTTCTCTGAGCTCCAAAACTTTAAAATCAAAATTTTCAAACACCCTGGCCCCAAAAAAATAATGGGTCTTATAAATTGTTTTGAAAATCCCCTGTTCGTTAAAACGAACCACCGGCGGAAGCTGATACAAATCGCCGAAAAAAACCATCTGTACCCCGCCAAAAGGCCGGGTGGGCTTAGGGCCGTGCAATCGCAGAAACATATCAATGCAATCCAAAAGGTCCGCCCTGACCATGGAGATCTCATCGATGACCAGCACTTCAAGCTTGGAATAAATCTCCCGCTTTTTCTTGATCACATAAATTTCATCAACAGTATCGGGAGTGATGTCCGGACGGAACATAAAAAAAGAATGGATGGTCTGCCCTTTGACGTTAATGGCCGCCACACCGGTGGGCGCAAGCACAGCAACATTCTTCATGGTCTTGTGGCGAAAATACTGAAGGAGGGTCGACTTCCCTGTTCCGGCACGTCCCGTCACAAAAAGGTTGGTGCAGGTATGCTCCATCAGTTCAAAAGCCGATGAAAATTCCTGGTTATAATCAATATAACGAAATTCATCGATGGGGCTGGTTGCGTTAGTGGACATAATTTACTTTTTTAGATGGCCTTATTGTGCAAATGATAATTCAACAGCACTTTTAATCTTATCCTGCAGGATTTTGTGAACAGCTAAGTTGTGACTTCGGGACGTCGTGACTTCAATGAGTGTCGCCCGGCGGCCTTCGAAAGCCGCCCGATAGGCCTTGATAAATTCCTGGGGAGAATCTGGCTGAACATATGACAAACCAAATAGAACTGCCGCAGCTTCAAATGAAAGACCGTGTGGAGTGCCAAAACATTTTTCAAAGACGTCGTCTTGTTGTGCGATCGGCAGGAAAGAAAAGATGCCGCCGCCGTTGTTATTCACCGCCACAATAACCATGGGCTGAGACAAGGCTTTCAACATACTCAACGAATTCAGATCATGCAGCAGTGCCAAATCGCCAATCAAAATCGTGACAGGACGGTCCTTCCCACGGCTTACACCACAGGCGGATGCCACGAGCCCATCGATTCCGCTGGCCCCGCGGTTACCGAAAACATCCACGGCAGAGCCTTTAAAATCCGCGTAAAATTCCACATCGCGGATGGGCATGCTGTTGGCTAGAAACAAAACCGAGTCTTGAGGAATATGCTGGGAAATCAGCCGCGCCACGCGCGGTTCGGTGAGCTTCTGATCATCGGATGCGAAAAACTCTTCCATGACCTGATCTGTTAATCGATTAGCATTGAGCAATAACGACGCTGCCTGACTGGTTTTTCGCGGCCTTAACTGTTTGAGCAAAGCTTCACACAACGCACCGACCGGGGCCTTCACGCGAAGACTGATCTGATGGGCCGGGTCATTTCGCAAGGGATGATTTAAGACCATCATATATTCCTTCAAAGGAAGGCCTGCAACAAACTCATAGTAGCGCTTGGATGTCATGCGCCCGCCCAAATGTACAACACCATCGAATGAAAGCTTTGCGACAGATTTTGGCGACAATAAAATTTGGTCGAAATAGGTGATCACATGCTTGTCTGTCTGCCCTAAACGCAGACCGCTCGCACTATCGGCAAAAACCGGCCAACCCAAATGAGCAGCCAAGGCAAGCACAGCTTTCTGCTGAACATGGCCATCAACCTTGCCGACAACAATCAATCCATTTCTAACCTTCTCAAGACGGGAAACAATGCTTTTCTCAAGATCCACAATGGATGAACCCTCGGCATTACAATATGTTGTGAAGGGTTGATCTCCTTTGCTCCAATCTTCCAACTTTTGAATGTAAGAACCGAACTTTTCTCCCACGGCCGTAGGGGCCAGCGGTTCACGGAACATGCAATTAAGATGCACAACACCCGGCGAATGGTTCATGGCCTGATAAACGGCCTGGTCAACGGTCGTTAAAACCATTTCCGGTGCAATCAAACGATCCGGACACGGCAAGTCCATGTGAAATTTAACAAATGTCCCAAAGAGTCCGACCTGATCGATCGTTTGATGAGCACCCGTAAAACGAAGTTCCGGCGGACGGTCTGCGGTCAGCACAATCAGAGGGACTTTCTTCTTGGAAGCCTCAATGACGGCGGGATAAAAATTAGCCCCCGCGGTCCCGGATGTGCAAATCAGAACTGCCGGTTTTTTTCGGACGGAGGCAAAACCGACGGCATGAAATGCCAGTCCCCTTTCATCGTAATGAACAAAACATTTGGCCTTCGAATGGCGCGCCGCCGCAACCGCCAGCGGAGCCGAGCGCGACCCCGGCGCTATGCAAAAATAGTCAACCCCGCAGCGCACAAGTTCTTCGACCAAAAGCGAAGACCACAGATAATTAATGTTGGGTGATTTGGAGAAATCCATACGCAATTATGACGCGTTTAATACACGCAAGAAATTTCCGATCTTATGTTCAATTTCCTGCCATTCGTCCTTAGCCGCCGATCCTTCCACAATTCCGGCGCCGGCGTATACAACCATCTGCCGTTCATGGATCATGGCCGAACGGATGGCCACCACAAATTCTGTTTGCTCCAAACCCACGTAACCGATCGCACCGCTGTACCAACCGCGGGAGAAGCCCTCCAGCTCCTCTATCAATTCCAATACTTTTTGCGTAGGCACCCCTCCGACGGCGGGCGTAGGATGTAACGATGCAAAAATAGCCTCATCAGGAACATGGTCATTTAACAAACCTTGAAGTCGCGTGCGCAAATGGTGGCCATTGGGAACGCTGACGATCTCCTGCGGATGAACTTGGAGTTTTTGGCATAACGGCTTTAAAGCCTCTTCAATCATTTGAACAACCAGGCGATGTTCATGCTGCTCTTTTCCGGATGATTTTAATTCACCCTTCAAACGGTTGTCATCGGAATCATTCTTTCCGCGCGGGCGTGTTCCTGCCAGAGCCTCGCTTTCGACCGCCTGGGCGGCACGCAAAAATAATCGTTCCGGTGAAGCCCCCAGAAACAATCGATCTCCGGCGAACTGAAAACAAAAATGATAACTGCCCGGCGTGACATTTTTCAACTGCTGGGCCAAAAGCCAGGGATTAAGGGGGCGGTTAAAATCGAAACGCGTTCGCCGTGCCAGAACAACCTTCTCACAATTTTTATCCCGGATTTCACTTAATACGGAATGCACATTTCTACGCCAGGCATCAATGGTGGGTTCATCGCGGCGGGAATCAAGCTTGACCTGAACGTCCGGCAAATTCTTGCCGTCCCAACGCAATGTTTCTAATTCACTCAAAACCAGATCCATGGTTTTTGTCTGCGCGCCATGTTCGATAAGATTGCAGCTAAAGATCATGAGACCGTCTTTAAAGGCCACTTCAAACTGTGGGACCACAAATTTATATGCGCCGAACTGCGCCCATTCCCGCCCCAGATTCTCTTGATCAAAACAAAATCCGCCATAAAACTGCAGCCGTTTATGTTCGGGATGAAGATAAAGACGCAAGCGCTGAAAGACCTTGTCGTGAGTATCAACCTTTTCGCCGGACACGCAAATGGCCTCGCCGACTCCGGCAATGGCATATTGGCCGGTTTGATGCGATCCGTAAATTTTGGTCTTGGAAGATTGCTGGGAAAGCCAAGACAACAAATCGATATCTTTAACAAAAATTTCTATGCGATTGACCGAAGGATTCTTATAGCAGTTTTCCGAAGGCGGGAGCTTTTTGAGCTCTTGGGCCATGAGGGCCTTGGCATCAGCAAACGAATAC
>JAEUSC010000399.1 GCA_016789035.1 Candidatus Omnitrophota bacterium | reverse complement strand
CTTAATTTTTGCAACATGAAAGTCCTCTTTGCGGTTAGATGGAAATAACGCGGAAATTAGTTCATCTGAAAAATGTAAGTCCAATCATAGAAGAAAAGGTATACACTGTCAAATTATTTCTGGCTGAAATATATCCTAAGTTGTTGTCTTCGATAAATTTATTGTTTTTGAGCCGTTGCAACGGCGGCCCCGAGGGCCTTAAAATCCCGCACAAAATCCGGATACGATTTATGCGAACATTCCATATCCTTTATGCTCACCCCAATCTTCAGGCCTAGCACAGCAAAGGCCATAGCCAACCGGTGATCATGATGAGGATCTAGCAAAACGCCAGATTTTGGATTTTTCAAAGGATAAATGACCAAAGAGCCTTCTTCTTCTTTGACTTGAGCGCCAATCTTTAGGAGCTCGCGGCGCAGATCACTAATCCGGTCCGACTCCTTAGCCCGCGCATGGTGGATATTTTTTAGGACGGTACGGCCCTCGGCAAATAAGGCAATAACCGCCATGATCGGAACCAAATCCGGGCAATCCTGCAAAGAAAAAACCCCGCCTTTTAAAGTGAACGGGCCTTTCAAGACAATAGAATTTTCTGTCCGTGTCCATTTGACGCCCATAGCTTTTAAGAATTTTAATATATGCCCGTCAGCCTGAACATAATGATCATTAAAATAGCCATTGAGCCTGACTTGAGAAACAACCAAAGCACCCGCTGCAAGCATGAAAGCTGCTAGTCCATAATCCGACGGGACATGAAAATTCCGCAATCCTAAGAACTTTTGATTCGCCGGAATCTCGAATGACCGTGCCCCTTTTTGCAACACCTTAATGCCCGCATCTTGCAGAACCTGCAGCGTCATTGTGATGTAATCTTTGGAAACCATCTTCCTTCCCGTCACAGAAATACGGCTGCGCTCCAGCATTCCCGAAGCAGCGATTAAAAGCGCTGAAACGAATTGCGAACTCAAACTACCATCGATTGCAATTTTGCCTGGCCTGAGTTTTCCACCCTTAAAGTGTATCGGCACAGATTCTTCTTTTCCGGAACCTGAAATATTTAGACCCTGCTCGCGCAATGCCTGGAGCAGATGACCGTTAGGCCGCCCAATGAGCGTTCGCTCACCTACGACAACCGCGCTTTCGGTACGAATTGATAATAAAGGCAAAAGTAACCGCAAAACAGTACCGGATTCTCCCACAGAAATCTTTGTAATGTGGGCTGAGGATTTTGCCATGGCAATATGCCAGCAATTTTTCTTTCTCGAAATTCTGCAACCTAATGAACGTGCCACGCGGATAGCCACAAGAGCATCGTCACAATTCGACGGCTCAATGATTTGTGAAACTCCTCCGCAAGCGCCAACCATAAAAGCTCTGATGGAATACGATTTTGAAGCCGGGAGACGGATTGTTCCTGAAAGACGTTGTGTGGGTTTGACGTGAAGAATCATGCAGTCCTACGGGCAACCCCGCAGTCCCTTTCTAACTATCAAAGGATTTCGAGAAAATTTTCTCTCGTCGGGACGAATAAATTATGAAGGACCGGCCATCAGTTTACTGACGGCCGATCCCTGCGAAATAAAACAACAATTAGTTATTTCTTAGCAACAACGGTATCGTTCTTACGGACCATTTTGCTGGAAAACGGAGGAATCAAATCCGCCGCCGACATCTCTTCCTGAACTCTGGAGACCTTGATATCACCTAAATAGTCATCACCACGCATGACCGACAAAACATCACCCTGACTGACTCCGCTTTTGGAACCCATGTCAAAAATAACAAATTCTGTTTCTTTATCCACACTTAAAATACGACCTTTGGCCGCATCTGTTTTTGCAACGACAATTTTATCCAGTTCAACATTCTTACCATCGGCGGAAGGTTCGGCTTTTGGCGCAGGAGCCTCTTCGCTTTGCACAGCATCAGCAGGCTTCGGTGTCTCGGCCGCCTTGTCTGCTGCCGGTTTGACGTCAGGAGTTGAATTGTTGGCCGCGGCTTTTTCTTGCTTGATTTTCTCTACAGCGGCATTCGCATCCGCCAATCTTTTCTCTGTATCTGTCACTTTGGCTTCTAATTCTTTAACGCGGGCATCTCGGGTTTGAATTTCCTGTTCAACGGATTTTGTTCTTTCCTGAATTTCCTGAGTTTTCTGATCCAGCTCAGATTGAATCTTATCGCGCTCAGCAACTGCCGTATCCAAATCCTGCTTGAG
>JAEUSC010000326.1 GCA_016789035.1 Candidatus Omnitrophota bacterium | reverse complement strand
GAATTTTGTTATCCAGAGCCAGCAAATTAGTAACCTTTGTTTTACCTACATGTTTTTATTTGTGTTGATGTTCTTTCACAAGAGTTTTCGTCTCGGGTACTCAGATTTGTTGTTGATCCTGGCAGTCTTCTCGAGAATTACACCAAACTTTAATTTATTGTTTCAGGCATATTCGTCACTTGATGGTTGCCTGCCGATATATGAAAGTTTAAACCGCCGTTTGGAGGATTTACGTTTGCATGAAGAAAAGGACGGGGTTCAAACTTTTGATGAAAATGCCTCCATTCGATTTGAAGATGTCAGTTTTTCATATCCTAATGGAAAAATGGTTTTTGAACACCTGAACTTCGCGATCGAACCCAAAAAGACCACGGCATTCATAGGAAGTTCCGGTATTGGAAAATCCACTTTGCTTGATCTCGTGTTGGGTCTGCAAAAGCCGACCAAAGGGGGCATTTGGTACGGGCATGTGTCTTATGCAGAGCTCGATAAAAGTTCCCTTCGAAAAAAAGCGGCTTATGTGACCCAGGAAGTCACACTTATAGACGGGACATTGCGTGAGAATTTATCCATCCGTGCGGATGAATCGGATCATGTTAAAGTTCAGGCCGTTTTAAAGAAGGTGGGGCTGGATGAGGTTATCGCCAATATGCCGCAGGGATTAGAGACGGTCATTGGTGAGAACGGGGTAAAGTTGTCCGGCGGTCAACGGCAGCGTATCGCGATTGGACGGGCCTTGTTTATGGATCCTCAAATACTGATCTTAGATGAGGCAACCAGCAATCTCGATATCGAGTCCGAGTCTGCCATTTTAGAAACGATCAGGCAGTTAAAAGATGAATTTACGTTGATCATTGTCACTCATCGTGTTTCAACGATGCGTTTTGCCGATAAAATTTATATGCTTGAGAATGGAAGGATTGGCAAATCGGGTTCCTATGATGAGCTTTTTCGCAATGAAACGATGAGGACTACTCAGTGAGCAACGAAATGAGAGTGTCTTAATTTACCATCAATAACAGGGAATAATTTATGGCGCCTAAAGAAAAGAAAGTTTTGGTCACCGGGGCGGACGGGTTCATCGGAAGTCATTTGGTTGAGGCACTCGTGGAGGCCGGATACCAGGTCACGGCCTTTTGTTTTTATAATTCTTTCGGAAGCTGGGGATGGCTTGATTCTCTCCCTAAGGATACGATATTAAAAATCAATGTAGTGACCGGCGACATTCGAGATCCTTATGGGATTCTCAAGGCCCTAGAGGGTATCGACATTGTTTTCCATCTGGCGGCATTGATAGGCATTCCTTATTCTTATTCATCTCCTGAAAATTATGTGGATACGAATATCAAGGGGACGCTTAATATTTTGCAGGCCGCGCGAAAACATCAAACATCCCGAGTTCTTGTGACTTCCACATCCGAAGTTTATGGAACAGCATTGTATGTTCCAATTGATGAAAAACACCCGTTACAGGCGCAGTCTCCCTATAGTGCTACGAAAATTGCGGCTGACCGGATGGCGGAGTCTTTTTATCGGTCTTTCGATCTTCCAGTCACTATTGTCAGGCCCTTTAATACATTTGGCCCTCGTCAGTCGCTTCGCGCAGTCATCCCCACGATTATCACTCAAATTTTAGACGGAAATAAGGTTGCGTTGGGAGAGCTGGGTGCTTATAGAGACTTTAATTACGTGAAGGATGTGTGTGCTGCTTTTATTGCGATCGCCTCCTCAACCCAGACCATCGGGGAGGAAATCAATATTGCTAGTCAGAAGGAAATTAGCATAGGAGATCTTGTGAATGTTGTGGTTGACCTCATTTCTCCGCAGACAAAAATCAAAGTTGAGCAGGATAAGAAACGTTTGCGGCCCAAAAAAAGCGAAGTCATGCGTTTGTGCGGCAGCCGCAAAAAACTCGAGAAGTTGACCGGTTGGAAACCAGAATACTCTTTGGAGTCAGGCTTGAAAGAAACCATTGAATGGGTCAGAAATCACAAACATTTATTCAAATCCGGTATGTATCATATTTAAAGGAGGTTAGTCATGGATGAATTACTCAAGGGTAACTTTAAAGTCAAGAATCCGGTCAAGGTTGAAGAAAAAAAGGAATCCATGTCCTTTCAGGAGCAGTACAAAAAGAAGGCGCTTGCGTCCATCGGAGGCAGTATGGTGTATATGGAACGGATGAATCTCACCTGGGACGGCGATAGCGAATCATGACACAGGCCGCCAATCAGCAATTCAATGATATCGTTGGAAAAATTACCGGCATCGGGCTGGATATCCATAAAAATGCATTGGTTAATCATGCTAAATTAAATCTGCCTGATGTTCGGACTTCGATTAAACACCTTGATCCGCTCAAAGGTAAGAAGTCAGAATCTGCCATTGTCATCAGTGCTGGCCCGAGCGTTCATCGCCGGCAGTCTTTGAAACGCATTCTGGATGCGAAATATCAGGGATCGCTCATCGCCGTTGATGGTGCTTACATTGCCTGTTTAAAGATTGGTTTGGTTCCTGACTATGTTTTGACACTTGACCCGCATTTGACCCGGATTGTCCGCTGGTTCGGAGATCCGGATTTTGAAAAACACACGGCTGGCGATGATTATTTTGCGCGCCAGGATCTCGACATTGAATTTCGTAAAAACACGATTGAGCAAAATAAAATGCACATTAAGCTGGTTAACGAGATGGGGCATTTAACCAGAGCGATCGTGGCCTCGACGGCTCCGCGCAATGTCATTGCCCGTATCAAAGAAGCCCGCTTGGATATGTATTGGTGGAATCCACTGGTTGATAATCCCAGCAGCCAGGAAAGTATCACCCGCCAGATGTATAACATCAATAAAATGCCGTGCATGAATACCGGCGGTACCGTTGGAACGGCAGCTTGGGTATTTGCCAACTCCATTCTAAAAATTCCCCAGATCGCCATTGTCGGTATGGATTTGGGTTATTACGCGGATACTCCAAAGGAAAAAACCCAGACTTTCTATGAACTGCATCATCATTTGGCCGAAGGTGATTCGATTGATTCCTGTTTCGTTGATTTCGAATTTCCATTAACGGGAGAGAAATTTTATATTGACCCCACCTATTACTGGTATCGGCAGAATTTTCTTGAGCTATTTAATCAGTCAAAAAGTCAGACTTATAACTGCACGGAAGGTGGCACTTTGTTTGCTGATAA
>JAEUSC010000294.1 GCA_016789035.1 Candidatus Omnitrophota bacterium | reverse complement strand
CTTCAGACGTTGTGTTTTTATCCGGACATTGCGCGCGGCGTTCTTCGGTATTTGTCGGTCCACCAGGCGGCTGACACAATCCCCGCGCAGGATGCCGAACCCGGAAAAATCCTTCACGAGCAACGAAAAGGCGAAATGGTGGCCTGCAAAGAAATTCCCTTCGGTCATTATTACGGCGCGGTCGATACAACACCGTTGTTTGTCATGCTGGCGGGGGAGTATTACGCGCGCAGTGCGGATAAGGACTTCTTAAAGACCCTCTGGCCGTCCATTCAACAGGCCTTAAACTGGATTGATACCTTGGGTGATCTCGACCAGGACGGATTTGTGGAGTACAAACGAAAAACAGAAAAGGGCCTTGAGAATCAGGGATGGAAGGATTCTTCGGATTCCGTGTTTCACAAAAACGGGCAGTTGGCGAATCCTCCGATTGCTTTATGCGAAGTTCAGGCGTACGTGTACGCTGCTAAAGTTGCGGCGGCCCGCCTGGCGAATGTTTTAGGATTCAAAGACCAGGCAAAAGAGCTGTACCAACGGGCCGAGACGCTTAAGAAAAAATTTGCTAATGTCTTTTGGTGTGAAGACATTGCCAGCTTTGCCATCGCCTTGGATGCCCGCAAAGACCCATGCCAAATCCGCAGTTCGAATGCGGCGCACTGTCTTTTTACAGGCATTGCTGAAAATGTTCACGCCGAGGGAATCGCTCAGTGGATCATGGGGCCGAAATCGTTTAGCGGCTGGGGGATCCGCACCATTCCGCAAGAGGAGCTGAGGTACAATCCGATGTCGTATCACAACGGTTCGGTATGGCCGCATGATAATTCACTAATCGCCTACGGTCTGGCGCGCTATGGTTATAAAAAGCAGGCGGCGCACATTATGACGGCGCTGTTTGAGGCGGGATTGTCTATGGATTTATGCCGTTTGCCGGAACTCTTTTGCGGGTTCACTCGCCGGGAAGGTGAAGGTCCTACGCTTTATCCGGTGGCCTGTGATCCGCAGGCCTGGGCGGCTGGTTCGGTCTTTTTGTTATTGCAGTCATGCCTCGGGCTTTCCGTCGATGCGGAGGAACGGACTGTGCATTTTGACCGGCCGGTCTTGCCGGATTTCCTGCCGGAAATTTATATTCGAAATTTCAGTCTTGGCGATTGTCTTGCGGATTTAAGGATTTCTCAGGACCCTGCCGGAAAAGTTTCGATTGATGCAATGAATAAAAGCGGTCAGATCCAGGTGCGGACAACCGCCTGACACGGACACAAATGGCCTTCCCGAATATTTAGCTCAAATCCTGCCTTGCGTTACCCCATGAAAGCCTATATAATTTCCACCGCTATATGCGAATAATCTCAAGTAAGCGGCCGGTGTTCATCCGCCCTTGCAAATCATATGATCAAACGAAAGTCCGCCCAACCGTCCAACAAAAAAAATGAGCCTTTGGTCTCATTGACCCTTAAAAAGTCATCCATCCATAATGTCGGTCTTTACGCCAACGAAGATATTGCCAAAGGCACAAAAATCATTGAATACGTAGGTGAGAAAATCACAGCCAAGGAAGCGGGCCGGCGGGTGGATGCGTCTCTTGAAAACCATCGCAGCAACCATACCCACGGGGCTGTTTATATTTTTGAACTGAATAACCGTTATTCCATCGACGGCGATGTTCCTTACAATACCGCCCGTCATATCAATCATTCCTGTGATCCCAATGCTGAAACGGATATCATCCGCGGCAAGGTCTGGATTATCGCGATCCGCGACATCAAGGCCGGCGAAGAGATCCTTTACAATTACGGTTATGAATTTAAAGAGGATTACAAAGACCACCCGTGTCTATGCGGATCTTCCAGGTGTGTTGGTTTTATCATTCACGAAGATTCCTGGCCGCAGTTGCGCCGGGCGCTTAAGAAGGAATCCCGCACGTCTTTAACGCCGAGATCAAAATAGGAGAATTAGCGTCATGTCGCAGTCACCGGTGAGCTCATTAAGGACAGTCCATCCGCGCCGATTCGAGATCCCTCTTTTAATTGTGACGGCCTTTGGCATGCTCATGGCCGGCCTTAATATGCCGCTGATGAATATCCAGAAAATGGTTTTCTGGAAAAATGAGTATTCGGTGATTACCGGAACCCTGGGACTCTATCAGGACAAAGAATATTTTCTGGCCGCGCTCATTTTTTTCTTCTCGATTGTCTTTCCCATTCTCAAGCTAATTTTGCTCACCATCGTGTGGTTTGGACGGTTTGATGATCAGGGCCGGGACCGGATGCTTAAGTGTCTTGCCCAGCTGGGAAAATGGTCCATGCTGGATGTCTTTGTGGTTGCGGTCATGGTCGTTGCAGTGAAATTGGGTCCCATGGCGCAGGTCACCCCTAAGGCAGGGATTTATGTTTTTAGCTCAGCCATCCTTCTTTCGCTTTTGACTACCGAATTGGTCGAGCGTTTAGCAAGATCGCGTTAAGCCGTAGCCGGCACAAATTATGTTATTAACGAACGTCATTGAATTTTTTTTCAACGAAGGAGTTTTATTTGAAAGACATCCACAAACTGATCCGATTCTTAAATATCGACATTTGGCGCATCCGCACGCAGAAACTGTCGCGTTCGCGGTCGTTATTTATCAATCAGCTTCGTATCATCCTTTTGGCTTTGCGCGGTTACAACGAAGATAAATGTCAGCTGCGTGCTTCGGCTTTGACCTTTTATACATTGCTGTCGGTTGTTCCTATTCTGGCCATGGCCTTTGGGATTGCCAAAGGTTTTGGGTTCGATCAGGTGTTAGCCGCACAAATCATGGCTAAGCTCCCGGGTCAGGAGGAGATGGTTGGAAAGATGATCGGGTTTGCCAATGCCTTTTTGGAAAACACCAAGGGCGGGCTCATCGCGGGTGTGGGAGTGGCGCTTTTGTTCTGGACCATCATCAAGGTGCTGGGCAATATTGAAGACTCTTTTAACGACATTTGGGGTGTCCCCAAGGGCCGGAGTCTGTCGCGCAAGTTTAGTGATTACCTTTCGATCATGCTGATCTGCCCGCTGTTTTTTATTATGTCCAGCAGTGTGACGGTTGTGATTGCCGCCCAGATTCAATATGTTGTCGATAAATTGTCCTTTCTGGGTCCGGTTTCCCATCTGATCTTGGTTCTCTTGAAGGTATTGCCCTATGTGGTCATGTGGGCATTATTCACGTTTATCTATGTGTTTATGCCGAATACCAAAGTGAATATCCGCTCCGGATTTTTAGGCGGCATCATTGCCGGGACGATTTATCAAGCGGTGCAATGGGTTTATATCACGTTTCAAATTGGAGTTTCGAATTTCGGCGCCATCTATGGAAGTTTTGCCGCATTGCCATTGTTTCTGGTGTGGCTTCAAATCAGCTGGCTTATTGTGCTTTTTGGAGCGGAGATTTCCTTTGCCGAGCAGAATGTGGACACCTATGAATTTGAGCCCGATTGTTTAAAGGTCAGCGCGGCCTTCAAACGACTGGTGGCCTTGAGTATAGCGCGTCTGTGCGTTAAGCAGTTTGATTCAGGCCAACCTCCGTTAAGTGCGTACGACATTGCTCATGCGCTTGAAATGCCCATTCGATTGGTCCGTCTGGTTCTCTTCGAATTAACGGAAGCCAGAGTTTTGAGTGAAATCAAGCCGGAAGACGGAAAGTCACCCTTGTATCAGCCGGCGCGGGACATTGCCGATTTGACCATCCATTCGGTCAGCAACATGCTTCAGACCAAAGGCGAAGATAATATCCCGTTGGTTGGAATTCAGGAAATTGATGTTATCCGCCGGGCCATTGAAGATATGGAGTCACAGTTTGTCAACGCGCCGTCAAATGTGGCGTTAAAGGATATTTAAGACATATTGGCAGATGACGAAACGTGTGTGTCGCGCGCACGCGTTTGTCAGCAAGGGTGTTTGGCACGCAGCGAGAGCAGTGTTGAAAAAAATACCGACAGAACGTTATGAAGCTATTTATGCGGTGATCCGTCAGATTCCCAAGGGCAAGGTTGCGACCTACGGTCAGATCGCGCAAATGGCGGGCGTCCGGACGCCGCGGATGGTGGGTTACGCGCTTCGCATTGGCCAAGATAAAACATTGCCATGGCATCGGGTTGTTAATGCCAAAGGTGAAATCAGTCAACGCTGGTCGGTCGATTCCATGGATTTGCAAAGAAAGCGGCTTTTAAGCGAAGGCGTGGATATGAAAGACCACCGGGTGCATCTGACAACGCACCGGTGGCATCGGTAGTCATTACCTGTCTAATGTGAATTTCGTCACGCGAGGTTCGTATGAAGGGACCGTTTAATGATGAAGAATTTATTAGTGAACCGATTGTCCCAGACTCCGCCACTTTTGATACGGCTCGGATGTCGATTGGTGAACCCGGGTTGCCGGGAAAATTTACTTGGCATAAGAACGCGTACAGCATCAAAAGAGTTTTGAGCGCCTGGCACAAAACATCGCCTTGCACGCACAGCAGCGGGGAAATGTATGTGCGTCGGCATTATTATAAAATCCTGACCGAATCGGGGGAGCGCATGACGCTTTACTTTGACCGTCAGCCGCGAAGGAATGAGGCCAAAGGCCCGCGCTGGTGGTTATTAAGTATAGAAAGAGAAGTGCATTAGATTGTTATCATGTCGGCCTATAACGCATTCTTAAATACGAAATATTTCGGTTCTTTGAACGGCATCCGCGCTCTGGCCATTATGTGTGTGATCGGCTATCATTTTGCCTGCAATTGCCGGGCACTTGGTATAAACGATTTCATTCCAGGTCCCGTTTTTGAGAGAGGCTTTCTGGGGGTAAATTTGTTTTTTATTGTCAGCGGGTTTTTAATTACCACCTTGTTGCTGAGAGAACAGCGGTCGTATCAAACCATTTCGATCCGGTCATTTTATGAGCGCCGAATACGGCGTATATTCCCACTGTATTATACGGTATTAGTTGTCACTGTTTTTATCCTACCGTTTACGGCCTCATCTTTGGCAGCAAAGAAAGAGTTTATTGATAATTTGCCGTTTTTCTTTACGTATACCAGCAATTGGTTTGTATTTAATAACGCTGCTATATTTGGAATTGCCTGGACGCTCGCTACCGAGGAGCAGTTCTATCTTGTCTGGCCGCACATTTTAAAGGTCTTTACAATACCGATCACGGTTTCGATTGTCATTTTAATGATCATGTTGAATCAGCTGGCCATTTTTGAGTGGATCAGTTTCTTGCCCCTTCTATCTGCGCGCTTGAATTCCTTTCTTTTGATTGTTTTGATAAGCATTTCAACACCGATTTGTTTAGGGGCTTTGCTTGCTTTCGGACTGAATTCCAAGACGGTGTATGAAAAGGTTTCGATTTTTAAGAGTGAAATGGCAAGCCCCATTTTATTGGTGATCGTGCTGGGCTGTGTTTTTGTTCCGGAACAATTGACCCACTCCATGATCGGTGTCATTAATTTCCTGATGACGCTGTTTGTAGGTAGCTGTGTTTATCAGGAGAAGCATTCGTTAGTAAAAATTTTGAAATCCAGATTATTTTTTCATATGGGACTTGTCAGCTATGGGATGTATCTTTTTCATATTCATTGTCTTTATGTCGTCCGCCATGTATTTTTGTATCTGAATTGGAAGAATACGAATGTTGAGTTTGTTGCGTGTGTGGTGATGACTTTGGCATTAGCGCATTTGAGTTTTTATTTTTTTGAATCCCGATTTCGAGGGGTTAAGGATAATGCTTTGATCGTGAGACTCGAGGGAATGAGGCCAAAGGCCCGCGCTGGTGGTTGTTAAGTATTCAAAGGGCTCCATGATGAGGCAAAAGGCGGCGGTGTTAGAAACTCATTGCTATGTTTAAACCTACATTTACAAAATTGCTGATCTTCGGTGCGATGGTAGTTCTTAGCTTTTTCCCGTCATTATTTTTGGGATCCGGACCTGTGTTGATTCTTTCTGTGATGCAGATTTTTTGGCTGTCAGCACTCGCTCAGAGTATAGGCATTCAGGTGACGCTTGGACAGGGGGTTGATTGTTTTAGCCTTATTCCGCCAAATCTTACCGGCT
>JAEUSC010000288.1 GCA_016789035.1 Candidatus Omnitrophota bacterium | reverse complement strand
GGCGCAAATTAAAGGAGTGCCATTGGTATTGGTTGATACGGCCGGGATTCTTGAGCCGCGCGATTTGATCGAAGAAGAGGCGATCAAGCGAAGTCATCAATCTATTGACGGCGCTGATTTGATATTGTTGGTTTTAGATATCAGCCGGCCGTTGTCTGACGAAGATTTGTTTCTTCTTGAGAAAACCAAAGACTCGCAACGATTGATTGTTCTTAATAAGTCAGACCTTAAAAAAGTTGTAGGTGAAGATCAGCTGCCAGGCCATTGTGCTGGTAACGCAATGGTAAGCATTTCCACCTTACAGAAGGACTCCTTGGAAAGGTTAGAGACGGAAATATTTAATGCCGTCTGGCAGAAAGACGACTATGCGGACCACCGGATTATGGTTAGTAATCTCCGTCACGTTGCTGCATTGAAAATGGCACATTCGTCATTGGCGGGAGCCATGGAAATAATAGAGCAGGAAATAGCGTGGGAATTTGCGTCCGAAGAAATCAAACAGGCGGTCAATCAATTAGACGGCATTACCGGAAGAAATATAGACCAAGATCTACTGGATAAGATTTTCTCTCAATTCTGCATCGGCAAGTAATCAAAGATTACGAATGGATTTTATTTTGCAATCCCGACCGGGGCTTGCTTTTTTGTTTTCGCTTCTGTACTGGGGTGGGTGCTCTTTTCCGTTTTATTGGTATTCAAAATGGTGCTGTAGAGCGAAAGAAATTTTTTGAGCAGGGCTGGGTCTTTGGTTATGGCAATAAAGTGAGGATTTTGGATGAGCTTTCCCAAATCTTTGGATTCAATCGCTTTGTTGGCATCAGGGTCATTCAATAAATTCTGAACAAGGGGGTCTTCAAGCAGGTTTTGGAATTCAGGTGTTTGGCTGAGTTTGTCCAGTTCTTTCGGATCCGTTAAAACTTTAAATTGGGACGGATCAAGATTATTGGCGATATCTACATTAGTTTTTTCTTTTATGAAAGAATTTAAGTAAGTATATGTTGAGGATTCTTTAATGTCTCTTTGAGCTGATTCAATCAATGGGAAGCGAAGGGGGATAAGGATGATTAGAAACATGGTCATAAAAAAAAGAAATTCTCCCCAAAGGGCGTTTATAGCCCCTCCGCAAAAACGGCTTAGAGTGGAAATGTATTTTTTATCTTGGCCTAAAAAAATAACACCTATTGTCATGGAAAAAATGATGCTAAGGATAATAGGGAGAACGATGCCGATGGCGGTAGAAATGATCAAATTATGAAAAATGAAATAATAAAGAAAACTCACTGCGGTTCCAATAATTAAAGCAATAGGGCCTAATACTGTTTGAAGAAACCCTTTACCCCATCCACGCCAGAAAAAGAATAAGGCGCTAAAGAAAATGATTTTGTCGACGATATTCATGAGGCTAGTGAGCAGATATGGTTCGAACGTAAAATAAATAGGAAATAAAATTAATTAAAAGGATAACGATAGGAATTGAGAAGATGAGTAAAACCGGAACAGGAAATTGGGAGAGCAAATTTTTTTTGCCACCTTTGATCCGGCTAGCCTCATATTGGCTGAGGGATAATTGATCTTGTTTTGTTTTTCGTTTAACCATGGCTTAATTTTTTAGCAGTATACCATCGCAGTATTCAACAAAAAAGTTTATTTGTGTAAATTTTATAGATTTTCTTATGAAAATAACATTTGCTAAAAGAAATATTTTTTTCTGTTGAATAATTAAAATAATGTTTTAGAATTGAAAGCGTAAACAATCATTCATTTATTCATAGATATGAAAAATTCTAAAGAACAAAGAAAAGCAAAACGTTACAACTGTACTGTTCCCGTAGACGGAAAGTTAGGATCTGCATTCGATCATACGAGAACAGTTGATATCTCCCGTAATGGCATTGGTTTTATTTCTGACTCTGCCTTGCCAATCAATGAAAAAATTGCGGTAGAAATTGCCCTTTCTCCAGAGGGCGAGCCTGTTGTTGTTATGGGTGTGGTTAAGTGGGTGAGAAAATTAACCGATTCAGACCAGTACCGCATTGGTATGACGTTTTCCGAAGTCCTTTCCGGTTCGCAAACCAGATTAAATCAGTATTTAAGAGTAGACAAGTCTCTCGTGAGTTCTGATTAATTTCAAATCTCTTCCAGTAGGACATTCCAGCATGACTGAAGCTTTAGAAGAGCGCCGAATATTTGAGCGGGTCAGTGCAAAGTTTCCTACGAAAATCAAAGATTCCCGTAATGATTATGGTACTGAGGTATTCTTGCGCGATGTGTGCGCTGGAGGTGCCAGGCTTTTGGCCAAGGAACGAGTTTTTGTTAACGATAGTCTAGCTCTGCAGGTGCAAATCCCTGATGGTCAAAGTCCGATTATGTTAAACGGTTATGTTGTTTGGGCAAGACCGCATGACATGATGTGGGAAATTGGAATGACATTCCATAAAATCGATTTATTGAAACTTCATCGTATTATTAGACTTACCTTCCAAGATTTTTGATTTTTATTCAGTGGTAGGATTTCGCGGATAAAAACCTTGACCTTCATAGAACAGCATGTTAATATTCCATACTTTCTTGAGCCAAATCGATCAATATTAATTAAAATTATTTGATCTGGGAGTTTTTATGAACAAAGGGGTTGGAAATTTT
>JAEUSC010000262.1 GCA_016789035.1 Candidatus Omnitrophota bacterium | reverse complement strand
TCTCAAAATCCTTTTCAATGACATGGTCCCGCGCGGAACGAAGAATGACGCTGGTGGGAATGCCCATTTGGACCAAACGCAAAAGCATAAGCGGAAAGTTCCCAATGTGACCGCTAACCAGAATAGCACCCTTGCCTTCTTTCAAAATGTCTTGCAGATAATGCAAATTCTCAAAAAAGGCTTTATGCTCTATGAGCTTTGGATGATCGGCAAAATAAAGCAACTCGACCATAGATCGGCCAAGCGTTGCAAAGCATTCCTTGATGATCCGTTCCTTTTCCTGCGGTTTCATCGATGCGCCAAAGGCAATGTCCAGGCTTTCTTTGGCAACATCTCGTTTTGATTTCACCAAATGAAATGCAACAGCAATGATTCCGCTGGTCATTGCCTTAACAACAACATATGGCATAAAGCGAAAAAGCGCCCGAAGAAAATAAAAAGCATTGCGGGCCAATGCGCGCATAAATTCCCTTGAATCGAATTTTCTCATAAGGATTGAATCGGAAGGCTCTACTATCCCAATACCCTTTTTATCTGTGCAACCAAATACTGCGGATTGATCGGCTTAGTCAAATGTCCGATTCCGCCGGCCTCGAGCTCAGCCTGCACGTCGTCGGGAGAATCTTTGGATGTTAGAAAAAGAACTGGAATATCCTTGATCGCAGGGTTCTTCTTGATGGCTGTACAAACCGCCCGTCCTTTCATTCCCGGAAGGATCACATCAAGAATGATGATGTCAGGCTTATGTTCTTGCGCCATTTGTAGACCTTCTTCGCCTGTCATGGCTGAAAGGACAGCATAACCATTTGTGGCCAGGATGGGGTCAAGCATCTTATGGATCGACAGATCATCATCAACAATCAAAACTTTTTTCATAATATTGTCCTCTTCTAATGAACATTTTCTGTAAATAAAAATAACGACCAAGACAAACAAAGCATAGACCAAAGGAACAAAATAAAAAGACGGCATATTCGGACTTAAGGATTGCTGGGCCTGCCACAATACAACCGTCCCGGCCGCCGTTATCACAGAGGCCGTGATATGCAATAACTTCCAAGTTTGATTTCGCAACGCTCCGGCAAGCCCGCTAAAAACGAATGCAACAGCTACAACCAAAAGAAAAATAATAAAATACGACTCTATTTGCCGGCTTGGGGTGTCAATGCGATTAAATTGGTCCATCAGGACAGGAATTTCAAACAGCAAAATTCGCAGCATGATGACCACTTCGCAAAAAAAGAAAATTTTTAGTACGATAGTCTTTTTGTTCACGTGTTCTCTTGCCGCCTACGTTCACTCCTTTTGACAGCAAAAACCTGCCATAGTATACATACAAAACATAGGGATGTAAAAACATCTCCCGATTTTGTATAAAATGTAGAGGCATTCTCTATCGGCACGCTAAAAACGGCCGCTCCGTCAACATAAGTTTTTTTTCCATGTGCGTTTTGAACATACCGCATGATCCTCCCATAGGGATCAATCAGACAGCTGATTCCTGTATTCGCGCAACGGACCATCGCTCTTCTCGTCTCAATGCTCCTGAAAACCGCGTTTTGCAAATGCATAAATGGCTCTTTCGTGTCCTGAAACCAAGCGTCGTTGGTAATATTAATAACCAATTGTGCCCCACGCTGAACAAAACTACGCACCACCTCGCTTATTGTGTCTTCAAAACAAATAGGTACAGAAAAAAATAAATTTTCTCCTTGGGGAGAAAGCCAAAAAACTTTTGGCACCTTCCCAAAAGAGAAATCTTCAATAGGGATAAAGTCAGCCAGAAACGGAAACTGTTTTCGCAAGGGGAGGAATTCACCGAAAGGAACCAAACGCAATTTGTCATATCTCTGATTCATGTCACCGTCCGGCATGATCAAAAGAGCGGAATTATAATAATCATCTTTCTGCTGAGAGACAACACCGAGCAATAGGGGAATGTTCTCCCTGCGGGAAAATTCTCGGACATCTTCCATCAGCTGGGGCATTTCCTGAATCAATCCCGGGAACGCGGTTTCCGGCCAAACGATTATTTCTGGATTCTCCGACAAAGCAGCCTTAGACAATTTTAAATACTTTTCTATGGTCGCCTGCCGATTTTCTTCCAGCCATTTTTCATTCTGCGGAATATTTCCCTGAACGACACCGATTCGAACGTGTTTGGCGGGTTGCGGCTGCCTCAACTGCCAGAGCCCATACCCATATAAAGCCAATAAAACCACCAAAACTGCAGCATTGGCACTAATTAACGTTTCTTTTGAAACAACATTTTCTTTGGAAAAGACCCAACAAAGATTTTCTTTAATCAGAACGTTAACAGCCACAATTAAGAACGAAATTCCATAAACCCCTGTTGTGTCAACAATCTGAATTAAGGCGAGATTCTCATATTGGCAGTGGCCTAATGCGGCCCAGCCGAATCCTGACAGCAAATGACCGCGGATAAATTCCAAAACAACCCAAGTGCTCGAATAAAAAATGATCTTGCGACCGATGTTCTGATTGGAGAACTGTGCATAAAAATATCCGAAAAAACCAAAATATAGGGAAAGATAGGCCACCAAAGCAATGGTCCCGCCCAGCGTGACGAATTTAATCCAATAAAGTGTTACACCAAAAAATCCAAAGCCGACCAAATAACTCCATACAAATGCCTGACGCGCACTCTTGCCGTCCATGGCCAGAAGCCAAGGAACAAGAGCAAACCATATCAAAGGACTTAGATTAATTTTAGGAAAAGAAACGGCGGTCAGAACAATGGAAATCAAACACAAAAGAAAGGAAGAAAGCCAGGAATGATTACGGATAGGAGCAATCATAATATTAGTAGGAGCGGGGGATTCCCACTCCTACATCTTTAAATTAGACATTGATCCCGCAGCACTTTTTATATTTCTTTCCACTGCCGCACGGACACGGATCGTTGCGTCCGACTTTCGGCTGCTGCGGATTTCTCGCCGGTGCGGCTGAAACCTTAGGAACACTTGCCGATTCCAGTGACGCTTCTGCAGGAGAAGCTCCTGATGCTGATGTCAGTCCGGAAAATTCGCTGTGAACGGCCCGTTGCGGGATGGTTGCAAATACGCTTTTTTGTTTTTGCTCATCGCTGTTCATCCGCAGTTTCAAAATCATCTCTGCTAAATCTTGATGAATAGACTCATACATCACCTGAAACATCTTGAATCCTTCACGTTTGTATTCGACCAGCGGATCCCGCTGTCCCAGCGCACGAAGACTGATGCCTTCTTTCAAGTGATCCATCGCATACAAATGGTCCTTCCATTTCGTGTCAATGACGTGCAACAGAATCATCCGCTCCAAATGCCGAAGCTGCTCGGTGGTGAGTTCTTTTTCCTTATCCTGATAAGCCAAAAGCAGCTGACTAGAAATCAATTCTTTGGCCTGCTGCGGAGGCATGGTTTCGAGCTGACTCTTGATAGGCGCCAAGTCATAGGCGAATTTTGTCTTCAAAAATTCCTCAAGACCTGCCCAGTCAGCTGATTCCTGTCCTGGAGCATTCAAATATTGTTCAACAATAACGTCCGCTGTCTTAGTAATTGAATCCGTAATGAAATCCTTGATGTTATCTCCCTCAAGAATCGACCGGCGTAGGTTATAGATGACCTCGCGCTGCTTGTTCATGACGTTGTCATATTCGATCAATTGTTTACGGATTTCAAAGTTGTAGTTCTCAACACGTTTTTGGGCGGTTTCAAGACTGCGTGAAACCAATGTGGATTCAATGGCCTGTCCTTCTTCCATTCCTAATGTATTCATGACGGAAATGATACGGTCGCCGGCAAACAGACGCATCAAATCATCCTCAAGGGACACATAAAATCGTGAAGATCCTGGGTCACCTTGACGCCCGGAACGTCCACGCAGCTGATTGTCGATACGGCGTGATTCATGGCGTTCCGTACCCAAAACGTGTAACCCTCCCGCTTGAACCACCTGGTCATGCTCAACCTTAACCTGGGCGCGGAACTGTTCAATGAACTTACTGATGATTTCCTGCTGGGCCGCCGGATCTTCATCGCCCTTTAATTTTTGCGCCGCTAAATTACGGGCCAAATATTCCGCATTTCCACCCAGAACAATGTCGGTCCCGCGACCGGCCATGTTAGTCGCAATGGTAACGGCCTTATATCGTCCCGCCTGGGCAATAATGTGCGCTTCCATTTCATGATATTTGGCATTTAAAACCTGGTGGGCAATTCCCTTGGCTTTCAGAAGACTGGAAATCAATTCGGATTTCTCAATCGAGATTGTACCGACGAGAACCGGCTGCCCTTTTTGATGGAGTTGCTCGATTTCCGCAACCACAGCGTTGTATTTTTCCCGCGTAGATTTATAAATACAATCCGGCGAATTGATTCGCTGCAATTTACGGTTTGTGGGAATGACCACACAGTCCAATTTATAAATTTGCTTAAACTCGTTGGCTTCTGTATAGGCGGTTCCCGTCATCCCGCTTAACTTTTGATACATGCGAAAATAATTCTGGAACGTGATCGTGGCGAGCGTTTGGTTTTCCCGCTCGATTTTGATTCCTTCCTTGGCCTCGACAGCCTGATGAAGACCGTCCGACCAGCGCCGGCCCGGCATCATACGCCCGGTAAATTCATCAACGATAATAACCTTGCCGTCCTTAACAACATAATCCGTGTCACGGCGAAAGAATTCTTTGGAACGCAATGCGTTGATAATTTGGTGCCGATATTCGATGGTCTGCATTTCGTGAAGATTATCAACCCCGAAAAGCTTGGCCGCCTTTTCTTCCCCCGCCTCTGTGATAGCAACAGTCTTACCTTTTTCTTCGGCCACGTAATCATACCCCAGAGAAAGATCTTCCCCGCGATGCTTAGCATCAATTTCTTCCTGCTCGGTCACCCGCCGGCCCTTTAATTGCGGAACAATTTTGGCAGCCGTGTAATATTTGTCGGTGGATTCCTCGGCGGGACCAGAAATAATAAGAGGCGTACGCGCTTCATCGATGAGAATACTGTCAACTTCGTCCACGATGGCGAAATGGAAGTCACGTTGAACCATTTCCTCTTTGAAACTGACCATGTTATCGCGCAGATAATCAAAACCAAATTCGTTGTTGGTGCCGTACGTAATGTCGCAGTGATAGGCCGCCTGCCGGTCACGCGGGGACATGTCATGCAGAATAACACCGACGGAAAGCCCCAAAAACTCATAAATCTTCCCCATCCATTCACGGTCGCGCCTGGCCAGATAATCGTTGACGGTGATCACATGCACGCCTTCGCCCGATAGCGCATTGAGATAGGCTGGCAGTGTAGCTACGAGCGTTTTTCCTTCCCCTGTTGTCATTTCCGCAATCCCGCCGCTATGAAGGACCATACCGCCAATCAGCTGAACGTCAAAATGACGCATGTTCATGAGCCGCTTTCCAACTTCCCTGACAACCGCGAAAGCCTCCTCCAGAATCTGATCCAGGACTTGGGCACGAACAATTCCTAAATCGTCCTGTGCCTGCTTCAACTCCTGTCCGAGCCGCTCCTTATCTTCATGGGAGTCACTGACTTTATAGGCAGCAATAATCTCATCACATTTGACTCTTGGGGCCTGCAAAGCCGCTTGCACGCGCGTCTTGAATTCCTGTGTCTTGGCCTTGAGTTCCGTATCCGAAAGTTGGCTTATTTTTGTTTCGAGAGCATTGATCCGGGAGGCGCGATGCGCATGCTTTTTAATCACATTAATGGACGGAATCGGCATGTCTTCATGAAGGTGAACCTGGACGGAAGGATTTAATGAGTTGACAAATTTCTGTGCGCTTTGAAAAACGCTTTTTCGGATGAGAAAATCAAACATGGGTGGCTTCCTTTATGCGTGTGTCCCGAGTCTCCGACATCCCATGTCCCGGCTATGCGGAACTCTTGGGCGCTGAGCGCCAGGGAACTATTCTTTATCTCGTTCCTTGCTCTTCTTATCTCTGTCTTCCGGCCTTAACTTTAAATACGCTTCGATAAACGGGTCAATCTCTCCGTCTAAAACTTTCGATGTATTTCCCATTTCATAATCCGTGCGATGGTCCTTGATCATGTTATACGGATGAAGAACATACGAACGGATCTGACTTCCCCATTCAATTTTTTGCTTTTCGCCGGCCTCTTTGGACATCCGTTCTTCTTGTTCTCGGCGCATGCGCTCATGCAATTTTGCCCTCAACACGCGCATGCACTGCATTTTGTTCTGCAGCTGTGACCGCTCGTTTTGACTTTGCACCACGATGCCGGAAGGCATGTGTGTGATACGCACAGCAGAGTCGGTGGTATTGACGCTTTGTCCGCCGGGGCCTGAGGAACGAAACACATCGATTCTCAAATCAGCCGGATTAATGTCGACGGCGACATCATCGTTAATCTCAGGAATCACTTCCACCGATACAAAGGACGTATGGCGTCTTTTGTTAGAGTCAAATGGGGAAATTCTCACCAGACGATGAACACCCTTTTCCGCCTTCAAATATCCGTAAACCGAATCTCCTGCAATACGCACGGTCACGTTCTTAATACCGGCCTCTTCACCCTGAAGAATATCCAGCTCCTGCGTTTCATAACCATGGATTTCCGCCCACCGCAAATACATTCGTAACAGCATACTGGCCCAGTCACATGATTCAGTTCCGCCGGCGCCCGCATTGATACTCAAAATCGCGTTGCTGCGGTCAAATTCTCCGGAAAGAAGCGTCTGAACTTCGAGCTTGCCGATTGTTTCCGTTAATTCGGTCGATTCATCACCAAGCTGTTTAAGAATATCCTCATCTTGACCGGCTAACTCTAAGAACTCCAGGGCATCCGCAATCCGTTTCTCACTGGCTCCAAAAGGTTCCACAACCCCTTTTAATGCCTTTAACTCCTGCATCAATTTATTGGATTCTGAGGCGTTGTCCCAAAAACCCTCCTGGGCCATTTGAGACTGGATTGACGCTATTTGCCGTTCTTTACCGGCAAGGTCAAAGATACCCCCGAAGGTGGTTTAGCTTTTCTTTTAATTCTAAAAATGCTTTTCTTAACTCATCGACTGACATAGAAGACTTTCTAAAGTGTATGATTTATGGCTGAAGACTGTATCTGACTAGTTTCTTTCTGCCCTGAGATGAACTCTGCGCGTCAACCTGTTTATAGGAACAGATACGCTCAAAGTTGGGTCATTATAACACACACCTTTGAGCGCACAATTTCTTTACCTGTTTCTTACTTTGATCTATTGCTGAGCAACCGGTGCTTTTTTGATGCTTTTCAAACGCATAGCTGTAATGCTCAAACCATTACGATTTTCGGCATTCACATCAACCATTACAGTCTCTCCTGTATTTTTGTCCGTGAATTCCGCGGTTGAAATGGTGATAACTCCGTATCGGCGAACCTTTTGATCGAGATTAACAAACTGAAGATTTCTCATTTTCTGTTTTTTCTCGTCATAAAGATCGAACGTACCGGTCGCCTGAGCCTGAACGTCAATGTAATCTTTCATAAACTTCAAAACTTCTTCATCGGAATACTCTGATTTGGCTTCCTGTTTAGGCGCTTGTGAGACCTCGCCAATCGTCATATCTTTGACTTTATATCCGGAATCATCTTTGGTGAGTTTAATATCGATGGTGACAATATCTCCGGAGGACGTATCACGAAAAGTGGCCTGAATGACTTCGTTGTCTTCAACCTGCTGTACGCCGCTCTTAAATTCAATCAAATCCAATGTGCGGACTTTATTTTCCTTGGCGTCAAAAATGTCCAACTTTCCGGAAGCCTTACGACGTTCACTGATTTCTGCTTTGACGGCCTCGGTGATGGCCTCATCAACAGGAGCAGCCGTCGCTTTGTCATCCGAAGCTTTGGCCGGGGAATCACTGGACGTTTCTGCTGAATTATCGGAAGGGGTTTCTTCAGAGGAATTCTCATTCTTGAACTCAGACTCAACGTTTCCAGCCTCATTAATGACGGCATCGGCGGCTGCCTTAATATCGCTCTGGGTGGCTTCATCTATCATGTCGCTTTCAGAGTTTGGCTGTTCATTTGTTGATTCCGCACTTTCATCTTGAGAAGGCGCTGAATCGTCCATATTCACTGTATTTTCCTCTGATGTGGAGAAATCATTCTGTTGATCCTGCGCAAACACCTGCCGGCCGCTCAGCAAAAGTGCAAACATCATAAAAACAACTAATCTTACCGCTTTCATACATCCACTCCTTTTCATTACGTCACTGTTAGAGACCATTCTGCCTAAAAAATGAATACGTCATTGTAGCCAAGAAGGTTGAAAAAATCAATCCCACATTTTTACGAAAGCCCTTCGGTAAGACAACGCCATGGCTATTGCAGCGCTACCCCAAACAGATACCAGAGTGAAGAGGAAACATGGGTCCCTTGCGCTTGTTCGGCTTTCATAAAATCCACAGCATCCTTTTTGTGAACCAAACAGACCTCAATGTCCTCTCCGGGTTCCAAGTGCTGCTGAGGATTATGATTGGCGGGGTCATTTTCATCGATATGAACAGAAACAATCAAGCCGTTTTCATTACTGACGGTTGACCCGGTCTTAAGAACGGGCGATACTGCAACAATCGTGCCTGTGTATCCTGTTTCTTCCTTGAGTTCAACCAGCGCGTGAGCTGGATCTCCGAAGGCTAAACCCGCTGGAAGCCCCAATACGTAGCCGTGGGCGGCCGGGCGAAACTGCTTAATCAACACAATTCGTTTAGACGGCATCAGTTGCGCCAGGACAACAACTCCCGTAGCAGACTTTTTTCGACGGATACTTTCCCACGTAATGGCCTCTCCCTTTTTCGTTTCATAAACAGACTCATGGACCGACAGCCATTGCCCCTCATAGACCATTTTCTCCGATAGTTTTTTCATCCGCCTTCACTTTCTGTAAAGTTGAAACACTTTTCCATGGTTCATCTTATAAGATTATTTTAATTGACCGGGCCGGCGAAAGATCCAAATCACGGCCATTTTTTCCAACGATTGCGCTGACATTTGAACGTCACGCATAATTTTCGTTTCCAATTTAAAACCCAAGTCCTTCAGAAATTGATTGTTTGCCTGCGTTGGCGGAAAGAGCCACCCCGGCTGCGACAACTCCCAGCGATCCACGGCCAATATCATATCGACATGAGTCTCATTAACCAAACGGAGAAATTCTGCTTGGGTCCGAGGAAATGCCTGAAGCCGGCCGCCAAACTCTTTGAAATTGACGTTCGAAAAATAACGGACCATTCGTGGCGAACTGGCCAAAATCAATTCTGCAGGGTTCCTTCTAGAACTTTCTCTAATGAAATATCCGGCTTCGGGGTATCCGGTAAACGTATACGACTTACGGATCACATTTTCGCGAACATCCTTAAAATGAACAAAACCCATATAACACAAAATGATCAGCAGAACTGCCGGCCGCAATAACCTCTTTAGAAATGGCTTTTTGTCCCCTAGCAACAATAAGCTTTCTAACCCGATCCCGGAGACCACGATCATACCGGGAATTACAATAAGCAAGAAACGAAAATCTTTGGCTGGCATGGCCGACAGACTGAACAATCCAAACGCCACCCACATCGCCTGTGCCTTGGCATCGCGATTCTGCCCCAACGAAGCCGCACATAATCCTAAAGCCAAAAATGGCACTAATGCATAGGCAAACACCAACGGATAAAAATGCTGCAAATAGAAAAAAAATGGCTGACGGTAACTGTCATTGCGGGCATTGAAAACTTGCGGAATCCAACTTCCCAAAATATTGTGATTGTGCCAGAGCAGTACGACGATCAAAAGACTCGCCATCACTAAAGGCACCGCACCCTTTTTAAAGCGTCGGGAAAAAGCACATTCCGTATAAGCCGCAGGGTAATACACACAAAGGAATGGAAGCAGCAGGACCGCCGACCACTTAAGCATCAGAAACCCCACAACCACCAGACCAAAAGCGAAATCTTTGGAATCAATTTTATGTGAATGGATATGTGTGAGCGCCCAAAAAATAAAGATGATCCCAACCGCAATCGCCCCATCGCTGAGAATGAAATTAGACATGTTAAAATATTGCAAATTAAAACTCAGGACAATGGCCGAATAGCAACCGAGGAATTCTCCTGAGATCCTTCTTCCCAAAATATAAATCGCAATTATGCCCAAAATATTAAGAAGAAAAACCACAATGCGACAGGCCTCCCAGCCGGGCCAAAACAGATGCCCGAAACTTAATAAGACTGAGAAGAGTGGCGGATGAAAATCTGTCACCTCTTTGGAAAAAATCATCCCAGGATCTTCAAAAATCCGCTGAGCATTCCAGGCATAAAGCGCCTCATCCGGCCACATTCTTTCCATGCAAAGAAAAGGTAATCGACAAAAAACCGCGATCCCTACCGTCAAAGCAAGAAAGATAGAATAAAAAAATCTTTCTCGGTCGGACATGTGTTGGAATGATTTATCACTCATAATTTATACATTGTTCTTAACGCAAATCATTGACATACTGATCACTCACCGGGAATCCTAACGCTTTGGCCTTGAGCGCGTCCTGCAACGCCAAATCTTTCTTCTGAAATTCTTTGTATATGACGGAACGATTATAATAATCCGATGCCGCCTTCGGATTTAAATTAATCGCCTTTGTCAAATCCGCGACAGCCAGTTCGTACTTCTTTAGATGCCCATAGGCACCCGCCCGCTTGCTATACACAGAAACGACGTCTGGATTCAACTGGATCGCTTGAGTAAAGTCATCCACTGCTTTTTGCGGTTGATTCATTAAGAGATGTAAAGAACCTCGATTGATATACACTTCCACAAACTCAGGATTTAATCCCAATGCCTTAGTAAAATCTTCCAGCGCTGCGCTGAATTCTTTTTTTTGCGCTTGCAGAAGCGCCCGCAAGGCATAAGACAAATCTAGGTTTGGATCTAACGCGATGGCGCGGTTAACATCTTTCAAGGCTTCTGTGCCTTCTCCCATAGACTGATAGAAACTGGCCCGCTGATAAAGACCAAGAGCAAACGACGGATTTAATTCAATAGCACGGTTGAAATCTTTAAACGCCAGAGCTGTCTGCCCCTGGTCCTTCCAATACATCCCGCGGTAAGTATACGCATCGGGAAATTGAGGGTCTAAACGAATAGCGGCATTAAAATCTGTCAGGGCCTGCTCCTTTCTATTTAACACAGCCAGAATAAAGCCTCGCCAAGCTAACGTCTGGCCATCGGCAGGTTCCCAGTGCAAGGCCCGGTTGTAATCATCGAGCGCCCGGGGAAACTCTCCCATAGCCTCAAAAATTCGGCCCCGCATTTTGTAGCCGGGAGCAAATGTCTCATCGATGGCAATCGCTTTTTGAAAATCCGCGAGCGCCGAAGAATAGTCCTTCCTACGGGCAAAAACTTCCCCTCTATTGATATAAGCATTTAACCCTTGGGGATTGATCTCAAGCGCGCGATTAAAATCCTCGACCGCTAAATCGTCATTCTTCATCTTCACATAAACCGCCCCTCGATTTAAATAAGGCAAGTACGGATCTTTCATCAAGCCCATGGCCTTTGTCAGAAACAGAATAGCCTTGTCATAGTCTTCATTTTCAGCATAGGCCGTTCCCAAACTCAAATTCACGCGCGCTTTTTGCGGCGACTGCGTGCGGACATTTTCCCAAAGACTAATCTCACTTTCCCAGACGCGGTTACGTAAGCAAGTCAATGCCGTGAAAATAAAGACGACACACATCAGAAAGCTAGTTAAATAAGTTGACCGCTTTGTAAATGTTGAAAGCCCGATGGCAAATGCCGGAATAAATCCGATTAATGCTAAATACAATTTATGTTCAAAAAAGACATGCGCACGGGGGACCAAATTCGAAGACAGCGTCACAAAAAACCAAACCACGGCGAATGTGAGCATGGGATGCTTTCTGCGCAATCGCCATGCGCCGTATAAAATGGCGGACAACAAACACAGATTAAGAAATACCACTGGCTCAAATATTGACCGCACCATGGGAAAATCATGATCGAGATTTAATCCTATCGGCACAAATGTCAGTTTTAGAAAAACCGCAAACACGTTGATCTGGGTCATCAAATACGTGGGCAACGTCAATACATCTCCCAGATGCGATTGTGAATAGTAGGGCGTGAATAATTTCTGCAAATATTGGAAATGAAACGCCGCAGGAACGGCAAGCAAAAACGCTAGAGTCAAAAGGGCAAAAACCACTGTTCGAGGAAATTCGGCGCGAGAGACCTTGTTATTGGAAAAAAAGACCAATTCAACGACAATGATCATCAAAGGCAATGTCACAGCCGTCTCTTTGCTGAATGTTGCCAGAAGGCCACACACAACAGCCCCCGCAAAATAGATATTCCGACGGAAATCAGACGTCCTGGCTTTCAAATAGCAACAAACACTTGAAAGATAAAACAGCGCGGCCAAAGATTCACTCCGCTGGCTGATATACGCTACCGCCTGCGTATTGACCGGATGAACCACAAATAATAACGCTGACAAAAACGCCGGAATCTCTCCGGCCGTCTCTTTCGACCCTTGAAAATTAGCCTTCTTTTTCGCGAAAGATTTCTTTCTTGAATAAACATCTGGGACAAAATTACAGGACAAACAGCAAAGCCTTCTTCCAAACTCCCAGACAAGAAATCCATTCAGGACGTGGATTAGAACATTAATCAAATGATATCCAAAGACATCCAAACGGTGGAAATAATAATTAAGCGCAAAGGTGAGATTCGTAACAAATCGAGAGGGTTGAAAGGCAGCTATTTCCTGGAACGTTCGTGACCAATCAGGCAGATAGTGCACAGCCCTGTTTTCAACAATCGTAACGGTGTCATCGAAATGGAACGGGTCGTTGAATGTTTGTGCATATACAGTCAAGGTTACGGCTGCCAGGACAAAGGATTTAAGAACGGTCCCGTTGAATAGAAAATTTTTCTTTATCATGACCTATAACTTAGCATTAACGTTTGCTGTATTTACAAAGTTCCTTATAACGGAAGCAGTCGACCGTATGATCATTGACCATGCCGGTCGCCTGCATATGTGCATAAACAACCGTGGGCCCCAGGAATTTAAATCCGCGTTTCTTAAGATCGATAGCCAACGCCTGTGATTCTGGGGTGACCGCCGGAAGGTCTTTGACGGTTTCTCGAGAGTTCACCATGGGTTTTCCTCCGACAAATCCCCAAATGTATGTGGCAAACGTCCCGAATTCTTTCTGAACTTCCAGAAATCGGAAAGCATTGCTGACAGCAGCTTCAACCTTCAAACGGTTACGGATAATGCCAGGATTTTCCAGCAACCTCTGGATGTCCTTCGGATTAAATTGAGAAACCTTAACCGGATCGAAACCGGCAAAGGCCTTGCGGTAATTCTCACGCTTGCGAAGAACTGTAATCCAGCTCAACCCTGCCTGCGCAGACTCTAATACGAGAAATTCAAAAATCTTATCATCTTCATAAACGGGGACGCCCCATTCGTCGTCATGATACGCCCGATAAAGATCATCCTCAAAGCTGTTCCAGCCACAGCGAATTTTCAATTTCATATGTAATGTTTCCCCATTGTTTAAAATCCTTGTCAATATACTCCGAATATCTTAGCTGAATGAAAAATGTTTTGTATAGACGTGTACGATTTTTTTGATATTCTTAACCCATGACTCAACCAGCAACAAAGGAAACTTTCCATAATCGCTTCCCGGCCTATATTCCTTACAGTTTTCGTATTCGAGCCCGCCTACGTAAGATTTTTAGACAAAGCCTGACCCGTTACTCAGAGTTTCAGGCCTTGAAAAAGAATTGCCCCGGAATCAGCCCCGATGGACCTGGCTGCTTTCAAGAACCGTCCTTAATAAAACTCACCTCGGATGATATCAACCGTTGCGCTATAACGTTGGAAGAGGATCTTAACCGCCCAGAGGTCCTTACGGCCCGAAAAAAATTAGCTGATGTAAAAACGAAAATGGATGAGCGCAATCTCAAGTATTGCTCCGCAGCCGGTACATTTGTTAAAAACACTTATACCTCCTATAACGAACTTAAAAAACTCTGGGAAGATACATGGATTTTAGCGCACTCAGATGTTCACAAAGGGATGAAAGTTCTTGATATCGGCGGCGCATCCACGCCGTTTTCATTTTGTCTGGCCGATATGGGCTGCTCTGTTCGCGTCATAGACAACGATTGGGGCAACTGCGGTACCGTTTACAACGGAAATTACGTCGCCAAACAAATGAATTGGGATCTAGAGACTCTGGACTGGGACATCGGCCGGGGACTTCCCTTTGAGAACGATTCTTTTGACCGCGTTTTTTGCGTTTGTGTCATTGAACATTTACCGTCTGTTGTCCGGCAACTTTTGATGAAGGAAATCCGACGGGTCCTTAAACCCGGAGGTATTGCCGGGCTAACGACCGATTATGATCACGGCCGAAAGGTCATTACAACCGACAAGGGACTGCGTTTTGGTTTCAAAGAAAAATTTAACCGCGATGTCCTGGAACCTTCAGGACTTTCATTGATGGGTAATCCCGACCTTTACGATTTCAAGGCGAATGAAAATTTCCTGGGCGCTTTCTTTCTTAAAAAGCCTTGTTGATTATTGACTGACAAAATCCCGATTACGTTCCATTTTTATGTTCATAAATATGCACTTCCCGCTGAGGAAAAGGAATTGTCATGCCGTTTTCCTCTAAACCCAGCTTTGCTTTTTCTATCAGGTCAAAATAGACATTCCAATAATCAGAGGGCTTCACCCATGGACGGCAAATGAGATTTACGCCGTTATCCGCCAACTCCGAGACAGCCACCATAGGCGATGGATCCTTCAATATCCGGCTGTCGGCCGTCATTAACTTCATTAAAACATCTTTAGCCTTCCGAAGGTCGTCGCCGTATGAAATGGAAAATTTTAATTCCAGTCTACGGTTAGGAACATCCGTAAAGTTTGTAATATTGTCGCCGGTGATTTTCGCATTCGGCACAATGATCTTGCGGTTATCCGGAGCGTTAATGACGGTATTAAAAATCTGGATTTCATCGACAGATCCTGTAACTCCTGCGGCTTCGACAGCATCCCCTACTTTGAATGGTTTAAATAAAATAAGGATGACTCCGGCCGCGAAATTAGACAGCGATCCCTGCAAAGCCAAACCCACAGCCAAACCCGCAGCGCCCACAACCGCCACCAGCGATGTTGTCTGGACACCGACTTTACTCAGGGCCGCGATGATGATAAACACCATGGCGGTTCCGTAAGACAAATGCTTAACAAATTTGGCCAACGTCGCGTCCACATGAGTCTTGATCATCATCTGTTCAATGAATCTTGAACCCGTCTTGGCCGCCCATTTTCCGACGAAAAAAATCAGAATCGCGGCCAGCAGATCAAAACCGTACGTAATGAGATATAAATAAACTTTATTAAGCGATTCTTCCATCGTAAAACCTCACTTGGTATTTATTACTAAAAAGCTCCTCCGGAACTTTCCGAGGGAGCTTTAGCGCGTTAACTTCCTGTTTGATTTGTTAATGACGTGTCCGGATTCTCATTTTCGGCATTGTTATCTTCATTCTCTTTGCCTTTATCATCGCCATCACTGTTTCTTTTGTGCTTTCTTTTGTGATCGTCTTTCTTCTTGTGATCACCCTCGGCACCATCCAGTTTCTTTTTAGGCTTATCAGGATGGGTGCCGGGTTCCCAGTCTTTCGTCCGCTTAAAAGCGGCGTTGTCACTGGCTCGATCATAAGCCCGGTCGCTTGGCCCTCGATGGCTGTCGTTACCGCCCTTATGCCCCCCTTTATCGGCGAAAGAAACAACACCCCAACATAAAGAAAGAATCAAAACCAATACTGTGGTCAAGATACGCATAAACACCTCATTTTTAATCAACTCTTTTTGTGATTTCTACTAAATGGTATCCAAATTGAGTTTTTACCGGGCCATGGACCTTCCCGACTTCCTTAGTAAATACAACCTGATCAAATTCCGGGACCATTTGTCCGCGGGAAAACTCTCCCAGCTCACCGCCCCGTTTGCCTGACGGACATGTAGAATGATTTTTTGCGACCTGGGCAAAATCCTTTCCGCCTTCGATCTCCGATTTCAATTTCAAACACTCTGCTTCTGTTGCGACCAAGATGTGACGGGCACTTGCGCGTGGCATAATAACTCCTTTGATTGGTCATCTTCACCTGTTGCGAAGATGAATTGTTTTATAAAATCCCTCGATACGGCTGACTGCCGCCGTTGACAGCTTTCAAGAAAGCCGGCATGACTCGGGGCGGAATCACCATTTCGATGACTTTTTCGTTAGTGACATCTTCGAAAACCATTGTCATTCCCCGTTTGTGTTCGTCATCAATAAAATGTTTTACGTAGACACTGTAATGCGAACCCAAATAATCCCATTCCACAAGATCATTGATTTTTTGCATACAGACTCTCCATACATACTTAATTAATAGTTGATAATAATCTCTTGAATCTGGCTGTAAGAACGACTTATAGTTTACTTAAATTGGTCTTGGTGGCAAGGTTATTGTCGGGTGAACTCATATCTGCAACATTTGTGTTTACTAGAAATATTTCTTTCGTAATCCCGGATCATTCCAGGAAATCACCGTGACATCATTACGATTTATGTATACATCTCCCTCTTCACTCACATTCCATTCCTGGAAGTGCTCAGGATAAACTAGAATATCCACCAATGGCAGACTTTTAAAATCTTTGGTGGTCTTCTCTAATTGTTTCAGGAATAACGGAATGTCATTCTCTTCTTTTACGAACAGAAAATGCGCGAGGCGGAATTTCTTAAAAAGCTTTTCGACCTTGGTCATCGAAACATTTCCAGCTTCGGCCCAAAAAAGCATGGTTCCGTCGTAGTCCTCCGCGCTCAGATCCGGCTGAAAGCGGCCTTCAAGTTTGGCCTCAACTCGGATGGTGGGATATCGTTTATGATAGAGGGCAAACACCAAAGCCTTGGCATGAACATGAAATTCTGACTCATACGACATCTTGGCGAAAACCATCTTGGTTTTTCCAAAACGAAAGGTATATTTTTTATTGTGCTCCGGAACGCCCGTCATAAAAGCTTAAATCCTTTGTGAGCAGAAAGTAGCCGGGAAATACGCCGTTCAAATTCTTCCTGAACAAGAGCAGTGGAATGCGTTGGCTGTTCGCCACCGATCGCTGATCGGCCGTTAATCCCGGCCAGAAAATTATCGATGCAGGACGAAAGGACCTTCACGTTGTATCCCCCTTCCAGCACGGCGAAGACATTCGGAAAATTATTTCGCAACAACTCCCCCACACGATAGTAGGCCTTGGTGCTTAAGTTGAGTTCCAGCAAAGGATCGGCCTGATGGGCATCAAACCCGGCGGAAACAGCAACAACATCCGGATCAAACGCCCTGGCTGCCTGGAGAATTACATCTAAACCTTTAAAAAAGACATCGTCACCGCTGGCAACGGGCAGCGGGACATTAACCGAGTACCCTTTTCCTTTGCCCGAACCGATTTCCTCTGCCCATCCTCCGCCAGGAAATGCCGGGAATTGATGCAAGGACGTATAAAGGACATCGTTGTCTTCTAAGAAGATATCTGCCGTCCCGTCTCCCCAATGGCCATCGAAATCTAAAATAAAAACCTTCTTGCCCTGACGACGCTGATATTCCGTTGCGATCGCAATGTTATTAAAAATACAGAATCCGGACGGCCGCATCCGATACGCATGATGGCCCGGAGGCCGCACCAGCGCAAAATCATTGGATTCACTTGCCATCACTGCCGCTGCAGCGGCCGCTGTGGCAGCAGCCCATGTGCCCGGAGATGTCACCGTATCCTGATCAAAGGATTGACCCCGGCCGCAAACATCTTTTACAAACTGCAGGTACTCCCTGGGATGAATCAACTCTAAATATTGTTCACCATTGGGGATTGGCTTTTCTTGGATAGCGGGATAGCACAACAGACGTGATTTGTTCTCCGGATGATTTCCGGTGTCGTGTTCAAGAAAAATTTTGTTCGTGATTAATTCCATTCCAAAGACCGTCAATTCTTAACATTCGTATTAGTCTTTATCCGCGTAAGATAATAATCCAACAGGCCGCAAAAATGAGCGGAAGAACAAATGAAGGCAACAAACCTAAGATGATCGCAATTTTGCTGCGCTGGACAAATGCGCCGGCATATGGATTTGTTTTGACCATGTCATGAAGCCGGTGGCGAACTTTGTCCGCACTGACAACCGCTGCCACGACCGACAAAAAAATCACAATACATACAGTCAACGATACCCAGGGGATCATAGGAAAAAGCAAACTGTTTTTAAGAGTAAACGCAACGTTGGGATCACGGTTTAATGCCGCGGCAAGTGATGTAAAAAAGAACGCCTGAGACGCTACAAACCAGCTGGTACGGTGAGCGATCAAATTGGCTTCATACGTCAATTCATTACGCAACAGTTCATATACTTTCTCGGACTTCGCTGAGTCAACGACGGTTTTTATCGTTTCCTGAGTTTCTTGGACACTCTTCTCTACATTTGCGATCTTAGCATCCTTTTTCTCCAGTTTTTCTTTACTCATGGTTCACCTGCCTTGCGATAAATTGTTTCGCAGCCCGTCACTACCGTTAATCTATGGTTATATTTCTTTCATTTTCTTAGAGATCAACGGCTGATACAGCGCGAGCGCTTGTTTGACCCGCTCGCCGATGTCTGCCGTGTTGGTTACTTCAACAACAAATTTCTCCCCAAACTCGCTATAACCTCTTTTCTTCACCAATGAATAAATTGCCAAGTTATTTTCATATTCACAAACAATACATGAAATGCATTTCTGAAGCTCATTCCAATTTCGCACCTTTGGTATCCCTAACTTTTTGGCCTGGATATCAGCTTTCTGGGAGGGGTCATCCACCGCCAACCGGCACCTGCTTAAGGCTTTCAGTACTGCTTTTCCAACATCCTCAGGGACAGCACTAACATCGATCATTTCAGGAGGGCTTTCATAATTAACATTGTAACTTTTGGTTACAGTCTTGGGTGCAATGTACAGCATCATTTCACGTTGATAAATTGATAAAGATCGATTATTCGACATCCGGATCCTTTGATAATTGAGATCATTATCTACGCCTGTTACTTCCCCCAAAGATCGACCCTAACACCCCGCGGATGATT
>JAEUSC010000207.1 GCA_016789035.1 Candidatus Omnitrophota bacterium | reverse complement strand
TCAAGGACGGAACCGCAATACCATTGATATCCTCGATGAATTGGAAAAAAGGACCAAACGGTTTGTGTATATGAATGACAGCGGGGAATTAAAAATAGGTGATAAAGTTCGTGTTTATTACTATCCAAGAGGTTATGTGGTTCAAAATATAAAAAAAATGACAGGATCTCCCGCTCAAGAGGGTCAAAACCAGGGGTATCTTTTCAAAGGTTTCCATTCTGATCCCGCCCAGAGATAACGATCAATTCTTCCATTCAAAGAAGTGGTGAGGGTTGCAATGCCGGATCGGCTACAACCCTCATCCCAGCAGTTGTGCCGCACCTTTTAAGACGTGTTGTTTGTGGTCATTTCTTTTTATAACTAACACGTTATTAAAAATGAGGAGGTTAGTATGAATAACACCCACTATTTAGAGAAATGGCTGCGTGATGCTTACGCTATGGAAAAGACGGCCATCGAGATATTAGAAAAGCAGGTCAACCAAATGAATGACTATCCGGAAGCTCGAAGGCGGATCAGCCAGCATTTGGAAGAAACCAAATGGCAGGCGCAAAAGGTGGAGGATTGTCTGAAGATATTAGAGACAAGTCCGTCCGCGCTTAAGGACACTATGGGAAAGATTTCCGGAACCATGTCGGCCCTTATGAATTCCATGTCGGAGGATGAAACTTTGAAGAACTTCATTTCGTCCTGCGCATTCGAAAATATGGAAGTTGCTTCTTATCGATCGTTAGTAGCGGCGGCCCAAGAGTGTGGCGAAGACCAGATCCGCTTGATATGCGGGCAGATTCTTCAGCAGGAAGAAGAGATGGCTCAATGGTGTACAGATCATATCCAGCCGGCAACGATGGATTTTCTCGCCCATCATGGGGTTGTTGCGTAGTTGTCTTTTTGTGTGTTAAGACGGGCTTGTCGAAATCCCGGTTCAATAGAGCCGGGATTTCTATTTAGGTTGCGGGGCCTAACAAAAATCTTGTAACCACACGTATGTGTGGTATAGTCTCAATTGTCTTAGGAATCCAAAGAAAATCAGGAGAAGGGTATGGCTTTGGTCGGACTAACCGCGACACCGTTGTCTGTTGTTAATTTTCAGTTGATCCGTTATGCCTCAGAACACCTTCCGGCCATTCTTGTGGATTGTGCCAACGCGGCGTGTCCACACCGATATTACCCCATGATCAATTTATCTGCTATGCAGCAGATTTATGTCTTTGAGCTTGAGCTTCTTCACAAATTCCGTGATGTCTTAAAACGCGTGCCGTTGTATATCCGAAATTTAAAAGTGAAGTCCATCATCGTAACGACGTCAGACCGTCTCATCAACTATCACGATGAGAAAGAAAATAATGACATTTATACCCATTGCTGGGTATTGATGAAAAAAATAGGACAAACCAACGATATTGTCGTGGGGGTGGCCCCGCATTCACACCAATACAATTATGCGGTCCGTTTTTGCGACCGTCTGGAGACTGTTTATGGGACACACCGTTCGTTCTCAACGAGGGATGATTGATATTGTTTTAGCGGAGCTCCAGAAGTTCTCTGCACCTTTACGCAAAGAAGAGCGTATTTTGCTGGAGAAAATGCTGAATCAACCGTTGAAACATACCGGTGCCATGACGAATGCGTCCAGCATTGATATTTGGGCGTTCATTTTGTTATCCATTTTATTGGAACAGGAAAAACGACTAAGCTCGCTGGAGTCGAATAATGATCGCCTGGCTGATCGATGCCTACCGAAGTAAGAATGCCATTGCCCTTTGGCTTAAGTCAGCCGACGGGTTGGATTTTCGTCGGGAATATCCTTTTGAGTCGTTTATTTATACGGACTCTGAGGCGATTCCGGATTTGCGTTCTCATTTTGTTCCTTACAAA
>JAEUSC010000197.1 GCA_016789035.1 Candidatus Omnitrophota bacterium | reverse complement strand
TACAAAAAATCAAACATCGCCGACCACTCGAAAAAGCCATCCCACTATGACGCAGCCTAAAGGGACCTACATTGATCCGTTAAATCCTGTTCGTGTGGCCTTAGGATTGGGAGCTTCATTTGTCGCTTCCACGGCCGACTGGATTCCGGATCATATGGCCAGTACGCTGAAGGTTGCATTTGATCATCCCGGATTTGCGTTTGTGCATATTTCCCAGCGCTGTCCGCATTTTGATCCTAATGGATTCGATTATAAAACGTCATCATGGTTTTCTTTTCTGAATCATGCGAATGGTATTGCGGCGGACAAGCGATTAGCCGATAAGACCGAGGTCATTGAGCATGACCCGACGAGCCTGGACAGCGCCTTTAAGTATGCCTTGAGTGAGCGCCGGTATTTTGGTCTGTTTTATCAAGATAAAAATAAACCGCGGTATGACAAAATTTTGTTGGATCAGACAACGTCGGCCGCCAAGAAAGATCCGTCCAAAATTTTGGATGCCTTCGATATTTAAAATTTTTTGATGTCCGTGTTTTCAGTGTCCTGTGTCCCAGGAGTCCCAGAAATAAGCTGGGAACCTGGGACGCTGGATTTTTAGGCAGCCACCACCCTTGACGGTGTGACGGTGGTTATTGATCAGAAGGAGAAGTTTATGTCAGAGAAGGTTGTGATTATTGGCTCAGGGCCTGCGGGGCATGCCGCAGCGATTTATGCGGGACGTGCGAAATTGGAACCACTCATGTATGAAGGGATGTTTGCCGCTGGTGTTGCGGCTGGCGGTCAATTAACAACAACGACCGAGGTGGAAAATTATCCCGGACATCTGTCGATCTCCGGCCCCGAATTGATGGAAAAAATGCGTGAGCAGTCCATGCATTGCGGCGCGCGTATCAAAACTGAGACGGTCGATCGCGTGGATTTGTCTCGCCGTCCATTTAAGGTGTTTGTCGGTGAAGATGTCATTGAAGCTAATGTTATCATCATTGCGACGGGTGCAACGGCCAAGCGCATGAATCTTCCCGGGGAGGAACGGTTGTGGCAAAAAGGGATTTCAGCCTGTGCGGTGTGTGACGGGGGATTGCCCATCTTCCGCAACAAAACGTTGGTCGTTGTGGGCGGAGGCGATTCGGCGGTTGAAGAGGCCAATTATCTGACGAAATATGCCAGCAAGGTCATCATGCTGGTGCGTCGCGATGTCCTTCGCGCCTCTAAAGTCATGCAGGACCGGGCCAAAAACAATCCGAAGATCGAGATTCTGTTTAATACAGTGCCGGTTGAGGTTGTGGGTGAGAAGGTCTTGAGCGGTGTTGTTGTTCAGTCCACAACGCCTGATGCGAAACGTTCCACCATTGAAGCCGGCGGTTTATTTTATGCGATCGGTCATTTACCTAATACCTCATTTTTGCAAGGCCAACTGGAGTTAGACGACGTGGGATATATCAAAACCAAACCTGGAACAACCTATACGTCAGTGGAAGGTGTTTTTGCCGCTGGTGATGTGCAGGACAAAGTCTATCGCCAGGCCATTACATCGGCGGGAACCGGTTGCATGGCAGCCCTCGAAGCCGAACGCTTTTTGTCGGAACATCATTGATGCGGAGTTTCGGCAGAATATTTATGGAGATTTTATCTCATCCCCTTGTATGAAGCCTGTCAGGTTAATGCGAGGGGATTTGTGTCTTCTGTGGCGTTGACGGGGCAATGGCTCTCATACAACCGCGATTCTCACGGGTATTTTGACATCTTAGAGAGCCAAAAACGGCCGGATCGATTGTTGCCATCATCCGTCGGTTATGTTACTATGTCCCTAAATTTTACGGAACTTTGAATCATCTATGGCATCCGATCAACTGATATTCCCCAAAACAGAATCCTGGAAGATCTTCAATCTCATTTCCAAACGGTATGATTTCTTAAACCGCTTGCTTTCGCTCGGCATGGACACCGGCTGGCGAAAGGCAATGATTGCACAGATTCCTTCATCTGTGACCGTCCAATTGCTGGATTTGGCTACCGGAACTGCAGATGTCATTATTGCTGCGGTGGAAGCCCGACCGAATATATATACGGCCGTTGGGTTGGACATGGCTGAGGAAATGCTTCGAATCGGTCGTGAGAAAATTCAAAAAAAGGATTTAGACAAGAAAATCATTCTTCAAAACGGGGATGCCCAGCAGTTGCCATTCGGGGATTATACATTTGATGTCTTGACGATTTCCTTTGGAATCCGCAATATCCCCGATCTTCGCCAGGTATTAATGGAGATGTACCGGGTGACAAAGCCGGGAGGCAAGGCCATTATTTTAGAATTTTCGATACCGAAGAATTTCTTTTGGCGCATGGGGTATGTACTTTATTTGCGTTGCATTGTTCCTCTTGTCGGTTTTTTATTTTCGGGAAATTATCGTGCATATAAATATTTGAACCAAACCATCGAACAGTTTCCGTATGGTGATCGGTTCTGCAAGATTCTAAAACAAATGGGTTTTACCGACGTTCAC
>JAEUSC010000173.1 GCA_016789035.1 Candidatus Omnitrophota bacterium | reverse complement strand
CGGGGTCGTACATTGGACCCATCGTGACGCCTCAGGCCGTAAGAACGGCGGCTGGCTCGAACACAACGGCAGACGCTACGAGTAGTTATCAACCCAAGGAGAACAAGACACTTATGGGATGGAGGGACGAACTTCGGATAGTTGTCGATGAGTCTCGGACGCATTTCGGCCGTGCCTTTGATGTCATCGTTTTTGTGACGGTTGCTTTAAGTGTCGTTGTGGTTATTCTGGAAAGCATTCATTCTGTGGCCAGTGTCTACGGCCCGCTTCTGCGGAATCTCGAATGGGCGATCACCATCTGGTTTACCATTGAATATCTTTTGCGCATTGTGACGGCCCGCAATCCGTTTCGCTACATCTTTAGCTTTTACGGGATCGTTGATCTGTTGGCTGTCATGCCAAGCTACATGAGCTTGTTTGTGGCCGGTTCGCAGTCGCTTATGGTCTTTCGGGCGTTTCGCTTTTTAAGAATCTTTCGGGTCTTTAAACTGACACGTTTCGTTAACGAAGCCTCGGTTTTAATTACGGCATTAAAGTCCAGCCGCCAGAAGATCACGGTCTTTATGTGTGCGGTATTGGCTGTTGCGCTTGTGATGGGAACCATCATGTATGTTATTGAAGGAGAAAATGGTGGATTTGACAGCATCCCTATGGGAATTTATTGGGCGATTGTCACAATGACCACCGTCGGTTACGGTGATATGACGCCGCATTCGGCTTTAGGAAAGGTTCTGGCGTCGGTTCTGATGATCATCGGTTATTCGATTCTGGCGATTCCCACAGGGATCATCACAGTTGAAATTGCGCAGGCCGCGCGCGCGGGGACAGCTGTTAAAAGTTGCTCGGGGTGTCGTCGCACCATGACTATTGAAGATGCCTTGTATTGTTGTTATTGCAGCCAAAAATTATAACCTCCCACACTGCTGGTGTGGGAAAGGTAAGGAGGATGATCATGGTCCAACGCATTCACGCCCATGAGGTCATGCAGATGATGATGGACTCCGGCGTTTCCTACTCTAAAGAATCATTGGCGCAGGAAATGACGGCTAAGTACGGTTCCCAGGCCCGATTTTTTACCTGTTCCATGGAAAACATGACCGCGCCGGAACTGATTGATTTTTTAGAAGTGCTCGGAAAGTTTGTACCCAAAGGTCAGGGGTTTTCGACCGATAAAAGCAAATTGTGTTCACATTAAATTGTGCGAGTGAAGAAGGATCCTAAATAAGATGGTCGAGAAAGACAAAAGACCTGCTGGACTTATAATCTCAGCCGTTATGTTAGGTCTGTTGGCGTTAAGTCTTTTTTATGGATTTGTTAACACGCCGACGACTCCGCCCACGCATTGTGACCCAGACAAGGGGTTTGCGGCGTGTTATGAAATCATTGACAATCATTCCCGTACAACGGCAGCGGTCATATGGGGTGTGTATTTGACGTTAGTATTGGCTGCAGCCGTCGGCCTTGTCTCGTTGCGCACATGGTCAAGATCCGTGGCTGTAGGGTTGGCTGTGCCGCTGGTTGCATTGGAATTGTGGAAAGTCTTTACGATGTTTGACGGCGGCTATTCAGTCAACGCCGCCGGTTTCTATTCTTGTTTTAATTTGATTGCCCTTTCCATCTTCCTTTATTATTTGAATCGTCCCGCAATCAAAAAAATATTTGATTCAACCAACACTGTTGCCGATGAGGACCCATTCAGGAAATTATGAAAGACTACACCAGTATTGAAAAAGCCTTTCCCGGATTAAACAAAGAATACCGCTTTGCCAAGCTTGAGGAAAAAGGGGCGCAGCGCAACCCATTTGAACAGTTTGCCCAATGGCTGGGTGATGCGGTCAAAGCCAACGTGTCCAAGCCGAATGCGATGATTGTCTCGACGGTTTCAGCCAAGGGAATGCCGTCGTCCCGGGTTTTGCTTTTGAAAGGTTTTGACGAACACGGGTTTGTTTTTTTTACACATTACACTAGTCCTAAGGCTGAGGATTTGAAGACCACTCCGCGCGCTTCGCTTGTTTTCTTTTGGCCCCAACAGGAACGCCAGGTGCGCATTACAGGCAAGATCAAAAAAACGACCCGTCAGGAATCCGTGGATTATTTTCGTGGACGGTCCGATGATGCTAAGCTGGCGTCTTGGATTTCCGCTCAAAGCCGCACAATCAAAGATCGTGGGGCGCTGGAAGAAAAGCTTGAAGCGACCCGTCGCAAGTTTAAAGGAAAGGAGATTCCCTGTCCGGAATTTTGGGGAGGGTATCGTTTATTTCCTACGGATTTTGAATTCTGGCAGGGACGCGAGTATCGGCTTAATGACCGGCTTTTATACCGCAAGACCTTGCGCGGCTGGAAGATCCAACGCCTTCAGCCATAACGTTCCGGCACGATGGTAACGCTTTCTAAAATCTCCGTCGCGGGCGATTTTTTAAATTTTTCTCATGATATAATTTAACTAGATGTAGGGCTCTTTTCGAACAGTTTCATCGCGTTGTGATCTAAGACGCCGGGGCTCAGCCCCTCAACGTGCTTCTTAGAGAAGGTGGTGGTCGCGATGCATCGGATTTGGTTGGCCATGGTTTTGGCAGCCCTTCCGGCCTTGATCTGCAAGGCCGAGCTGCCGGTTATTGGTGAAGCTTCCCAGACACTTCCGTCAAATCTCTTAAAATCTTCCTCTAAGTCTTCAAATACTCAAGCGCTGGATCTGCAATATGGGAATTCCTATTTGAAATTTGATCGTCAAGCGGCCCGAGATTTGAAAATTGATCATCAATCTGAATCGGCATCCGCAGGTCACTTTCTGACCATCAAAACCGCGGAAGCCTCGCAAGGTTCGCAGGATTTTTCCATTCAGGGCTTTGAAGCGCTTTGCAATTCGATCAATGAGAAAAGCCGGCTGAGCGATTTGCAGACGGTCTTATCAAAAGAGTATTACCAGCTCTTGCTGGACAAGGTCAAGGCCGGTGCGTCGCAATATGTGGTCCTGGCGATGCTTCAGGTCATGCGGCCGTCGGACATTTATATTCTGGATTTTCAGCTCCAAGACACCCAGGGAGTGTTGTCGGTTAAAGGTCAGTCCAGTTTTGGGCCTATGCAAGGGATGGTCCGTTTGGTCAAAGAAGAGGGGCTTTGGAAAATTGCCAAGGAAAACTGGTATGCGGATTCCAATGATTTTTCAGGGTCTTTGGGGGTGTCTCTCAGCAGATTTGCGCAACCGGAAAATTACCGGGTCGCGCGGATAGGCGGAGTCATGCAGGAGCTCTCTCCGGACTCGCAGTACAACGGAAACTTCCTGGCCTTAAGCCGTGTTCCCTATCATAAGAGCCGCC
>JAEUSC010000165.1 GCA_016789035.1 Candidatus Omnitrophota bacterium | reverse complement strand
TTCGCACTCTTTCCATTGATGCCGTCCAAAAAGCAGACAGCGGTCATCCCGGTCTTCCGCTGGATGCCGCGCCCATGGCTTATGTGCTGTGGACACGTTTTCTTAAACACAATCCGGCCGATCCGCAGTGGTTTGATCGGGACAGGTTTGTTCTTTCCGCAGGGCACGGGTCGATGCTTTTATACAGCCTTTTATATTTGACGGGATACGATTTGCCGCTCGAAGAGATAAAAAAATTTCGTCAACTCAACAGCCGAACGGCAGGTCATCCTGAGCGCACTCTGACCCCAGGTGTTGAAATTTCAACCGGACCTTTGGGGCAGGGGGTTGCCAATGGTGTAGGGATGGCCATTGCCGAAGCCTATTTAGCCAGCCGATACAACCGCCCGGATTTTCGCATCATCGATCATTTCACGTATGCCTTGGTCAGTGACGGAGATTTGATGGAAGGCGTTGCGTCGGAGGCGGCGTCACTGGCCGGTCACTTGCAGCTGGGAAAGCTGATTTATCTTTATGATGAGAACAATGTGACATTATCGGCAGGCGCGTCCCTGACGTTTACAGAAGATGTGGCCAAGCGTTTTGAGGCTTACGGCTGGCACGTCCAGCGTGTTTTAGAAGGTAACGATCCGGTTGCTATTGAAAAGGCTATTCACCTGGCGCGCAACGAAACGAGATGTCCGTCGCTGATTATAGTCCGAACGCACATCGGCTTCGGATCTCCGCACAAGCAGGATTCTTTTGAAGCCCACGGAACTCCGCTGGGGGAAGAGGAAGTCCAATTGACCAAGGACCGCCTCGGCTGGCCGACCCACGAACCATTTTATGTTCCGCCGGAAGCGCTGGAACAATTTCGCAAGGCTGTGGACGCGGGAGGTCAGTCGCAGTCGCAATGGGAAGACGTTCGCACCGCCTATGCGAAGGCCTTTTCGCAAGAGGCCCGCGAGCTGGAAGAAATAATGCGTGGTCAGTGTCCTGAGGATTGGAAAAGAAATCTCCCCGCATTTGAGGCTGATTCCAAGGGATTGGCCACCCGCAAGGCCGGGGGCCAGGTTCTTAACGTGCTGGCCGCCAATATCCCTGCAATGGTGGGCGGTTCCGCTGACTTGGATCCATCAACGTTCACGACCCTTCTTAATCAAGGAAATTTTCAGAGTCCCCGTCGCAGTCATGAGAACATCCAGGGGGCAGTGGAGGGCGGGTGGAATTATGCCGGTCGCAATATTGCATTCGGTGTGCGTGAGCATGCGATGGGAGGAATTCTCAACGGCTTGGCTGCGCACGGCGGTCTTATCCCGTTTGGGGCGACCTTTCTGACTTTTTCCGACTATATGCGTCCAGCGATCCGCCTGGCCGCCATTATGGAGGTGGGAACCATTTATGTTTTTACTCATGACAGCATTGCGCTCGGCGAAGATGGACCGACGCACCAGCCGGTCGAACATTTAGCCGCATTGCGTGCGATTCCGCACTTGACGGTGATTCGTCCCTGCGATGCCAATGAGACCGTTGTTGCCTGGCAGGTCGCCATTGAGCGGCGTCATGGTCCGACGGCGCTCATTTTGACGCGGCAGAATGTTCCCACGCTGGACCGCAGCGCATGCGCCAGCGCCGACCAGTTACGTAAAGGCGCTTACACTTTATCCGACGCAGACCAGGGAAAACCGGAGATGATAATAATAGCGACGGGATCGGAAGTTCACCTGGCCGTCGAGGCGCAAAAGAAACTGTTGGCCAAAGGGCTGCGCGCGCGAGTGGTTTCCATGCCCAGCTGGGAGCTGTTTGAAGAGCAGTCGCAGTCGTACCGTGAAGAGGTTTTGCCCAGTTTCGTCAAGCTCCGTCTGGCGGTCGAGGCGGGATCACCGCAAGGGTGGTGTAAATACAGTGGAGGCGATGGCGTTGTGATCGGGATAGATCGATTCGGTGCGTCCGCGCCTGGAGCCACCGTGCTTAAGGAAATGGGTTTTACGGCCAATCATATCTGTGAACAGGCGCTGCGTTTGAGGATGCGGCAATGATGGTTGTCATTGGATCTGACCATGCGGGTTTTACGCTCAAGAAGGATCTTATTGCAGCTTTCAAGAAGAACTTTCGCATTAACGATGTAGGCGCTTACGGTGCCCGGCCCAGCGATTATCCGGATTTTGCCCTGAAGGTGGCGCTCGCTGTGCTAGGGCATTGCGATCGACGGTGTATTCTCATTTGCGGCAGCGGTGTGGGTGCCGCGATTGCGGCCAATAAAATTCCCGGAATCCGAGCGGGCCTTTGCCACGACACATATTCTGCGCATCAAGGTGTTGAGCACGACGATATGAATGTATTGGTGCTTGGAAGCCGCATCATCGGTTTGCAATTGGCGGAAGAGTTGGTTATGACGTTTCTTGCCGCCCGGTTTTCGCATGCACCCAAACACCAAAGACGTTTAGATAAAATCCGTTCCCTGGAGGTGCGTTATGGACACACAAACTCAGAAGACGAATCCCTTACTCGAATTAAAAGAACAAGGACAGGCGATATGGCTTGATCATATTCAACGAAGTTTAATGACATCCGGTGAGCTCCAGCGTTTGATTGATGAAGACGGGCTCTCCGGTATGACATCAAATCCGGCCATTTTCGAAAAGGCGATTGTAGAGACCACCGATTATAACAATGCACTGCCAAAGCTTTCGCACGCAGGTTTGGAGCCCAAGGCCATTTATGAAAAGCTGGCGGTGGAAGACATCCGATTGGCGGCCTCAATCTTTGAGCCGGTCTACCGTCAGACAAATGGCGACGACGGTTATGTCTCGATGGAGGTGTCCCCGCATCTCGCCTGCGATACCCGAGGAACAATTCAAGAGGCTCGCCGTCTATGGGACGCCATTAATAGGCCGAATGTTATGATCAAAGTCCCGGCCACTGCCGAAGGCATGGGGGCTATCGAAGAATTAACGGCTCTGGGAATCAATGTCAATGTTACCCTCATATTCTCTTTGGATGTTTACCAGGACGTGGCTGAAGCTTACATTCGGGGTATGAAGCGTTTAAGTCAGGAGCGTTCAGAATTAAGCGGAGTGCAGAGTGTGGCCAGTTTTTTTGTCAGCCGTATTGACACCGTCGTGGACAAAGCGATTGATCAAGAGCTCTCCGCCGCGCCGTCACAGAAAAAGGCGGCAGCTCTTAAGAGCATCCGTGGTAAGACCGCTATTGCCAATGCCAAGCTGGCTTATGAGCGTTGGGAGAAAATCTTTTCCAGCGGTCTATGGAGAAAACTCCAAAGCCGGGGTGCCAAAACGCAGCGTCTCTTATGGGCCAGTACCGGAACCAAGGACCCGAATTACAGGGATGTTTTATACGTCGAGAGTTTAATCGGACCGCAGACTATTAACACCATGCCGCCGGCGACGTTCAAGGCTTTTAAAGATCACGGGCAGGTGAGTCCCACATTGACGGAGAATATTGACCAAGCCCGGGCCACAATGAATGTTTTGCAAACGATGGGGATTTCTTTTAAAGTAGTGACCGATCAACTGCTGGTGGATGCTGTTGAAAAATTCTTAAAACCTTTCGACAGTTTGCTCGCAAAATTAAGTGATAGGGCTGAGTTGGCCAGGGCACAGGATACATCGGAGTAATCCCTCGGAATAATTGTTAGAACTTCAATCTTTTTGCAACGGAACAAATAAACAAGAGCGGGAGAAAAGAATGCAGATTGGAATTATCGGTTTGGGGAAAATGGGCGGCAATATGGTCCAGCGGCTTTTGAAAGACGGTCATACGGTTGTTGTTTATGATAAAAATCCCGTTCCCGTCCAGGAACTGAGCAGGCAAGGGGCGATCTCAGCCAATACATTGACTGATTTGACCGCGAAACTTAAGACTCCCCGGATCGTCTGGTGCATGGTTCCCGCAGGCGCGATCACACTTCAAACCATCCAAGCGGTGACGGCAGAAATGTCCCCCGGTGACATCGTTATCGACGGTGGAAATTCCTATTATAAAGATTCTCGCCAAATGGCCACCGAGTTGAAAAATAAAGGGATTTATTTTTTGGATGCTGGAACAAGCGGCGGAGTTTGGGGGCTCCAGAACGGCTATTGCTTGATGATTGGGGGGGAGGAAACAGCATTCAAAGCGGCCGAGCCAATTTTCAAAACGTTAGCGCCCAAGGACGGTTATGCCTATGTGGGGCCCAGCGGGGCGGGACATTTCGTAAAGATGATCCATAACGGAATTGAGTACGGTATGCTCCAGGCGTACGCCGAAGGTTTTGAAATTCTTAAGGCATCAGATTATCCACTGGATCTTGCGCAGGTCTCCCGTTTATGGAACCAGGGAAGCGTTGTTCGTTCCTGGATTCTGGAATTGGCACAAAGCGCATTCTCAAAGAACCCGGATCTTGAGGGGATTGCTCCTTATGTTGCAGATTCCGGAGAAGGTCGTTGGACGGTGGCGGAAGCAGTGGAAAGAAATGTGGCGGCACCGGTAATTACACTTTCACTTTTAGAGCGGCTGCGTTCCCGCGACCAGGATTGCTTTAGCGACAAAGTCATCGCAGCTTTGCGCAATGAATTCGGTGGTCATGCAATCAAAAAGGATTAGTGTATGACCACGAGCCAGGATGCTTTGAAAGTTCAAGTCCATCATTCTTCTGACGACAGACCGCCGAGTCCGTGCGGTTTTGTTATTTTTGGTGCTGCTGGCGATTTGACCCACCGCAAACTTCTTCCTGCCTTGTTTGATTTGTTTCGCGCCCAAAGATTGCCAAAGAATTTTTTTATTCTCGGGGTTTCCAGAGACAGCTGGACTGACGAACGCTTTCGCAAAGAGGCGAAAGCATCTATAAAAGAATTCGGCAACACGGCTGTTTCAAAAGATTTCTTAAGCCGTTTGTATTACCGGTCCTCTGACGGCACGACCTCCGGTTTCAAGGAACTGGCTATAGCTCTTCATGCGCTGGAGAAAAGGCACAAAACTGGGGGAAACGTTCTTTTCTATCTGGCGGTTCCACCATCGGCATTCGGTGACATAGCCAGTCAGTTGCATCAACAGGGACTGATCTATCCGGCCGGTCATACCGAGGCTTGGAGCCGCGTGGTGTTTGAAAAACCATTCGGCCGCGATTTAGAGTCGGCTAACGCATTAAATGCGGAGCTTCATAGATTTCTACGGGAAGAAAATATTTACCGGATCGATCATTACTTAGGCAAAGAAACGGTGCAGAATATTTTGATGTTCCGTTTTGCCAACACCATTTTGGAACCGCTTTGGAATCGCAATTATATTGACCATATTCAGATCATGGCCTACGAAACATTGGGTGTTGAACATCGCGCTGGCTACTATGAGAAGGCGGGTGCGCTGCGCGATATGTTTCAGAACCATATGTTCCAGCTTCTGACGCTGTGTGCCATGGAGCCGCCGGCTCATTTTACGGCGGATCAATATCTCGATGAGAAGGCACAGGTCCTTTTGTCGTTGCGCCCTGTTGCGCAGAATCAGTTGGATAACTTTGTGGTCCGCGGTCAATATGCCAAGGGAACTATCGGCCGCAAAAAGGTCCCCGGGTATCGGCAGGAACCGGAGGTTGACCGAAAGTCACAAACGGAAACCTTTGTGGCCATGAAATTGTTTATTGATAATTGGCGATGGCACGGGGTCCCGTTTTATTTGCGGTCGGGTAAACGTCTGATTTCGCAGGGGACCGAGATTCTGGTGCAGTTCAAACAGATCCCTCATTCTATTTTTGCGTCGTTTCGGCACCAACAGTTTGCGTCAAATATTTTGTGTTTCCGAATACAGCCGGATGAAGGGATCTCATTTCGGTTCGAAGCCAAGCAGCCGGGGCCCGAGATTAATCTGGCGTCGATCAATTTTAATTTCGATTATAAGACGACATTTCACACCAAATTGATGGGGGCCTACGAAAGGCTTTTGCTTGATTGTATGCATGGCGACAGAACATTGTTTATCAGGGAGGATATTGTTGATCTTTCCTGGAAGTTCATTACTCCTATTTTAAAACATTGGGAAAAATCAAAAAGACCCGTGGCACTCTACCCGGCCGGATCATGGGGGCCAAAAGAAGCGATGGCGTTGATCCATGGCGACGGACGAAAATGGAGATCTTATGTCCCGAATTACAACATCCCGACGGATGGTTACGGCAAAGAATTATGATGAACTGTGCGTTCTTGCCGTTGAGAAAGTGATTGATACGGCCATGAAGGCTGTCAAAGACCGAGGATGCTGCCGCATTGCTCTTTCGGGCGGTGAGACGCCCAAAGGTGTTTATGCCCTTATGGCTTCGCGGGCTTATAAGCCACGGATCGACTGGTCAAAGACGCAATTTTTTCTGGTGGATGAGCGATGGGTTCCTCAGGAAAGTCCGCGCAGTAATTATGGAATGATGATTGCGGCCGGACTGCCGGCGGAAACCCTGCGTCCAGTCAGAACAGATGCGCCAACCATTGCCGCTGCCGTGCAGTTTTATCAGCAAGAGATTATCAATGAGTTTCATTTGTCGAAAGGGCATTATCCAAAATTCGACCTGATGCTTTTGGGAGTTGGGGAAGACGGCCACACAGCATCGCTTTTTGCGGGTCATCCCGTGTTGAAAGATAATGAAAACTTCGTTGCGGCCGTTAACTATGCCGGAGTTCCGGAGGAACGGATCACAATGACATTGCCTGTTTTAAATCATGCCCAAAGCATCGTTTTTTTGGTGAGCGGTTCCAAGAAGGCGGCGGTCTTCAAGGACATCTTCGAAGGTCGGGCACGCCATCTTCCCGCCGCGCTCGTCCACGCTTCCAAGGAAACCTGGTGGCTGGTGGACCAGGCCGCAGCAAGCCCTCTTCAATGACACACTCCAATCGCCGTTGTGATAAATCTAAATCAGGCCAAGTGTTCAACAGACTGTCATAATGAGACGGATCCGTATGTTTACGAAATTGGGTATAAAATTTTCTTTGACCAAGCGTTGACAATGAGGGGCGATGATGTTAAAAAATGATCTCTCATGATTATAAATGTCATATTTTGTATTTTTTCGAATAACTGGGTTTCACCGTTCAGACAGAAAGGTAGTTGTAGTAATGAACATTAAAGTATTAGGGTTATTAATGATGGGCTTTGTCGCGATTGCAAATCCTGCATATTCATTCATTGTTGATACGGGAGAACCTGTTGCTGTAGGTACAAAGGCAGGTACGGCCCATGCTGGTGTCCCTGAATACCTCTTTGATTTTTCACAAGGTTTTGCTGCGCAGTTCACATTGAGTCAAGGATATAAGATCTCAAGTATTGAAGGATTTTTGGGAGTGAGCGATGACAGTTTTCAGCCTTCGACGTATAACATTTCTGTTTACGGCGATGGTAATGATGTTCCGGACACAACCACCAAGCTTTTCTCTCAAGAGAGAACGCGAATATTTACGGCAGCTGAAGGTTATCATTGGGACGGGTTGAGTGGATTGGACCTGGATTTAGGTCCGGGTACCTATTGGCTTGCGTATGATGCAAAAGCATTTGCGGGATTCATGCCGGGACAGGCGCCCCATCCCAATACTAATGAAGCCACTATATTTCACACCGGCGGTCCTTCTGATGGCGTTTATTTCTCCTCGGATGGTTTGGGACTGGGCTTCCGCGTGGACGGCAGTGCGATTGGTCAAGGAACAACAGTTACGCCGGAACCCGCTTCCATGTTTCTTCTAGGGGGCGGTTTGATGACAGCTTTTTATCAGCGACGGAACAAAAGCTCAGCAAAGAAGTAATTAATATTCCAGCCCGTGATCTCGATCATTGGCTGGCTTTTTTATTATTTACAGAATAGTCTTAATCCGAGGCTGAAACGAATTTGACTCGGGCCCGTGTAAAAATTCCAACTCTTCCTACCTGCCCTGAAGACTAATTCCACATTAGAACTTCTTAATTTTATCTTCATCATTCTTTAATTGCACTTTTGGTACAGTGATCGCTATAAATCATTTAACCAATGGGGAGGTGTGCTTATGGAGGTTATTGAGAAATTACCAAGTCTATCGAGTGGTGTTCGCAAGGAAATTTCTGACGGCGTTCCTCAGCCGCTGGGGGCAACATTGACGGATGGGGGCGTTAACTTCGCGATCCATTCCGAATACGCCCATGCGGTTTGTCTGGTGCTTTTTGATTCGGCTGATTCTCCGTCGACGGACATTTTTGATCTTAAGCGCACCGGAAATGTCTGGCATGTTCATGTTGCCGGTCTGCGTGCCGGACAGCTTTACGGATACAAAGTCAACGGGCAATACAATCCGGTAAACGGGAAGCGGTTTAACCCCCATAAGCTTTTATTAGACCCCTACGCCAAGGCCATTCACGGAAAGTTTAAGAATCAAGATAACCTTATTTTTGCTTACGATCTCAACGCTGATGGAAAAGATTTGGTGATGGATACGCGTGAAAATGAGACTATTGTGCCGAAATGCATTGTGGTTGATGAGGCGTTTAATTGGGAAGGCGATAAGCCTCTGGGTCTGACGATGAATGAACTTATCATTTACGAAGCCCATGTTAAAGGGATGACCGCCCATTCAACGGCAGGCGTTACGCATCCGGGCACCTATTTGGGATTGATCGAGAAAATTCCTTATCTGAAAACACTAGGGATCAACGCTATTGAGCTGATGCCTGTGCAGGAATTTTTTGTCCGTCCCGAGCTATTGGATAAGAATTTAAGCGAATATTGGGGATATAACACGATCGGATTTTTTGCTCCGGAATCGACCTACAGCACCCAAACAACACCGGGCTGTCAGGTGGCAGAATTCAAGACTCTGGTCAAAGAGCTCCATAAATCCGGTATTGAAGTGATTCTTGATGTTGTTTATAACCATACCGGCGAAGGGAATCATCTGGGCCCGACGCTGTGCTTTAAAGGTGTTGATAATCCCAGCTATTTTAAACTGTGCCAGAACCCTGATAATCCCAGCGAACCCTACCGGTTTTATATCAATGACTCCGGTTGCGGCAACACCCTGAATGTGGAAAACCATGCATTTATGAACCTCGTTCTTGACTCCTTGCGTTATTGGGTGACTTCTATGCACGTCGACGGATTTCGCTTTGATTTGGCCTCAATCCTGGCCCGCGCACACGGGGAATTCAGCAATACCTCGCTTTTCTTTGAAGCGGTTTCAAAGGACCCTATTCTTAGCAAAGTCAAGATGATCGCCGAGCCTTGGGATTTGACCACGTATCAGGTCGGAAATTTTCCGCAGGGATGGTCAGAGTGGAACGGAAAATTCCGGGACACGGTACGCAAATTTCTCAAAGGAGACTTGGGGCAGTCGCCCGATATGGCCACCCGGCTCACGGGCTCTGCCGACCTATACCAGGACGACGGTCGAAGGCCGTTTAACAGTATCAATTTTATTACCTGTCACGACGGCTTTACTTTGAAGGACCTTTATAGCTACAACGAAAAGCACAATGAAGCCAACGGCGAAGAAAACCGGGACGGCAGCAATGATAATCTGTCGTGGAACTGCGGCGCGGAAGGGGAAACGGATGATCCTAAGGTAATCGCCCTGCGTAAAAAAATGATCAAAAATGCCATCTGCGTGCTTTTGTTTTCCTCAGGAACTCCGATGCTTCTTTACGGTGATGAAATCATGCGTACACAAAAGGGGAATAACAATACGTACTGTCAGGACAATGATTTGACCTGGTTTAACTGGGATGACATCCACAATAACCGGGACATTCTGGAATTCACCACCAAGGCCATTGCCTTTCGCAAACAATGCGCTGTCTTAAGGCCGCGGCGTTTTTGGACGGGAGAGCCCAAAGAAGGCCAGATCCCCGACATTGCATGGTACGGCAAACGTAACGGAATCGTGCGTTGGAAGAGCACGCGTTTAAAGACGCTCAGTTATCAGCTCTATGCCCACGCCGGCAATGATCCTTATTTCTTGCACTTGGTTTTTAATATGGACCATCGAGGCGGCGTTTTTCAGCTGCCCACACACGATAATATCGTGTGGTATCAGCTGGTGGATACAGCCCAGGTCTCGGGCCAGGATTTTTATTCATTTGAGGATAAGAAGCTGGTCGGCCAGCCTTTTCAACAGCGATGCGCAGCCAGAAGCGTGAACGTTTTTTGGGGAAAAGCGCATCCATGAAATCCCTAGGATCTTATTACAGACAGGATGGTTCCTGCGAGTTTTTTATCTGGGCGCCCTTGTGCAAAGAGTTGTCTGTTGTGTTCCATCCGAATCACGAAGAAAAAACCATTGCTTTGACCAAAGATGACCGCGGTTATTTTCACGGTGTTATTTCTAACATAAATCCCGGAACTCGATATCTTTTGGAACGGGATAAAACCCGCCGGCCGGACCCGGCCTCTTTTTTTCAGCCCGAAGATGTGCTGGGTCCTTCGGCCCTTTATGATCATCGTGCCTTTAGCTGGACGGACAGCAAATGGCGGGGGATCGATTTAAGCGAGATGATCATCTATGAACTTCACATCGGCACTTTTACCGAGGCAGGGACGTTTGCCTCTGCCATTGACCGCTTGGATGATCTTTGCGAGCTGGGTGTGACTACCGTTGAGATCATGCCGGTGGCGCAATTTCCTGGGCATCGCAATTGGGGTTATGACGGAGTGTATCCGTTTGCGGTCCAGCATTCCTATGGTGGCCCCGACGGCTTGAAATCGTTTGTCGATGCCGCGCACCAGCGAGGTCTGGCTGTGGTCCTGGATGTTGTTTATAACCATTTGGGACCGGAAGGAAATTTTCTGCCGGAATACATGCCGTGTTTTTCGGACCACTACAAAACACCTTGGGGTCAGGCGATCAATTTCGACGGGGCCTATAGTTATGGTGTCAGAGAGTATTTTATCGCCAATGCGCTTTACTGGTTCGAGCATTTTCATGTCGATGGGCTACGACTGGACGCTACCCACGGCATTTTTGACATGAGTGCCAAGCACTTTCTGGCCGATCTTTCGCAAAGGGTGGAGGAGTTTGCGCATTTGCATAAAAGAAAACTCCATTTGATTGCCGAGAGCGACCTGAATGACCGGCGGGTGATCGATACGCGCGAACGAGGCGGATATGGATTAAGCGCCCAATGGAGTGATGATTTTCATCACATTGTGCATGCGCTTTTGACCCAGGAAAGTAATGGATATTATCAAGACTTCTCCACCCCCGAACAGTTAGCGAAGATGTTCAAAGAGAGTTTTATTTACGACGGCGTTTTTTCTGAATTCCGCAAACGGTATCACGGGAATTCCGCCGCCGATCTTCCGGCCGAACGCTTTGTGGTATGCGTTCAGAATCATGATCAAATCGGAAATCGTTTAAAGGGTGAGCGCTTATCCTCGTTAGTATCCTTCGAAGCGCAGAAGCTGGCGGCAGGTGCGCTGATTCTTTCACCGTATCTTCCGTTGCTCTTTATGGGGCAGGAATACGGCGAGAAGGCGCCCTTCTTGTATTTCATGAGTTTTCAGGACGAAAAAATGATTCAAGCCGTACGCGACGGGCGCAGACGAGAGTTTAAGGAATTTAACTGGAATGAAGAGCCTGCCGACCCGTACGCCTTGGATACTTTTGCCCGGTGCAAATTAAACTGGGCGTCCAAGAACGAAGGAGAGCACAAATTCCTATTGGATTTCTACAAAAAGCTGATCAGTCTTCGCAAAGCCTCAGCTGCACTTTATTGGCTTGATAAAGATGATGTTCAAATTGACTTACGGGAAGGTGCGGTAATCATGCACCGGCTGGGGCCGCAGCAGTATTTTAAGATCATCATGAATTTTCAGGACCACGCCATCTCTTTGCCGTGGGTCGGGGCGAAGTCGGCCAAAGTCATTAACTCCAGTGAGCGGCAGTGGGGAGGGCCAACGCTTGCGGCCCAGGAATTGATCAATTTTTCAGAAGTGCTTGTTGTGGCCCCCAGGAGCATCCTTGTGTATGAGGGGTGTGAATGAAAGTCCCGGCCTCAACTTACCGTTTGCAGTTACACAGCGCGTTTACCTTTCACGATACTCAAAAGATTGTACCGTATCTCGAGGAACTGGGAATTACGGACATTTACGCCTCTCCCATTTTCACATCCACAAAAGACAGCCAGCATGGTTATGATGTCGTTGATCCAACTCAGATCAATCCCCAACTGGGAGGACGGGAGGGCTTTGAACAATTAAGCCAGCAGGTCCGTCAACGAAATATGGGATGGCTGCAGGACATTGTCCCCAATCACATGGCCTTTGATAGCAAGAACCGTCTTCTGATGGACATTTTCGAACACGGACCGTTATCAAAATATTATGGCTTTTTCGATATCCAATGGGACCATCCGTATGTCCATCTGAAAGGCCGCGTCCTGGCGCCGTTCTTAGGAGACCTTTATGGAGCATGTTTGAACGGCCATGAAATTAAGCTCAATTTCGACGAGGAAGGATTTAGTATTCGCTATAGCGATTGGAAGCTTCCGATCTTGATTGATGGTTACAGCAAGCTCATTTCATTTGATCTCACAGGACTGGAACAGAAGCTTGCGAACAATTCTGAGGACTATCTGGCGTTGCTGGAAATCTCAAATGCCTTCCACGAAATCAAAGGCGTCTCTGACATTCACGAGCGGTACAGCCGCACAGCGCTCTTAAAAGCACGGTTATGGAAACTCTATAACTCTAATGAAGCCATAAAACATTACATGGATGGTCTTGTGGCGAGGATCAACGGAAGTCCCGGAGACCCGAACTCTCTTAATGCCTTAGATGAGTTGCTGCAATCTCAATGTTTCCGTCTGTGTTACTGGAAGGTGGGAAATGAAGAGCTCAACTACCGGAGGTTTTTTACCATTAACGGGCTGTTGAGCGTTAAGGTCGAAAACAAAGAAGTCTTTGAATATACCCATCAGGCGTTGTGGCCGCTCGTTAATTCCGGGGCCATAACCGGTGTGCGGATTGACCACATCGACGGGCTTTACAGCCCGGTGTCTTATATTGACCGGTTGCGGGAGCGCCAACCGGAGCTTTATATTGCTGTGGAGAAAATTCTCGACTCCCAGGAGCATCTTGTCCCCAGCATGCGTGTGCAAGGAACCACGGGATATGATTTTCTCAATGCGGTGAACGGCATTTTCATTGAACCGAAAAATGAGAAACTCCTGGATCATTTTTATAATGCGTTTACCGGCCTGCGGATTTCTTACCACGCGCTGGTCAGTCAAAAAAAGAAATTTTTTATGGGGCGGTACATGGCCGGTGACATTGATAATCTGGCGCTTCTTCTTAAAGAGATACTCACCAAAGACCGTTATGGTCGCGATATGACGATGTATGCGCTGCGGCGCGCGATCGTCGAGATCATGGCGTTCTTTCCGGTTTATCGATCGTACATCCGTCAGGAGAAATTGACACAGGCTGACCAGATTCACATCAAAGAGGCCACTGTCCAGGCCAAGAATCAAAATCCGGGTCTCATCCATGAAATCGAAATGATCGAGACTATTCTTCTGATGGATTTCACGACGCAGATGGAGGATCCGGGCAAACAGGAGTATTTTCATTTTATCAAACGCTTTCAGCAGTTTTCCGGGGCTTTGATGGCCAAAGGGGCGGAGGATACCAGCTTCTATGTTTATAACCGGTTTATCTCTTTGAATGAAGTCGGCGGAGATCCTTCTGTTCTGGCAACGAGTACAGAGGAATTTCATGGTTTTATGAGCAAGCGTGAGAAATTGTGGCCGCTGACCATGAACGCCACCGCAACGCATGACACCAAACGGGGCGAGGATGTGCGGGCGCGGTTGAATGTGATTTCCGAACTGGCGGGTGAGTGGGCGCATCATGTCCGCCGTTGGAACAAGGTCAATAGACCATATAAGAAATATTTAGCGGCCTTAGACGTTCGCGCCCCATCCCGCAATGATGAATATTTCATTTATCAGACACTGATGGGTACGTACCCATACGGCGAGGATGTGGATGAAAGTTATCCCCTCCGGGTCAAAGAATATTGGCTCAAAGCCCTGCGCGAAGCGCAGATTTACACGTCGTGGACGCGGCCCAATGTGGAATATGAAGAGGCCTGTCTTTCGTTTCTGGCGAATATTTTGGCTTTGGGCAGTAAGTTTCTTGAGAGTTTTCTTCCTCTGCTGCGAAAGGTGGCGCAAAAAGGATTTTATAATTCTCTAGCCCAAACGTTATTGAAAATGACCTGCCCGGGCATTCCGGATTTTTATCAGGGATGCGAACTGTGGGATTTCTCACTGGTTGATCCGGACAACCGGCGTTCCGTTGACTATGAATACCGGATGCAGCTTCTGAAGGGGCTTCAGAATGCCAACGGCGCAGAGGTATCGCAGATCATTGATCACAAGCAACACGGCCGGGTGAAGATGTTTATGATTGAGAAAATTTTAAAGGCCCGGAAGAAGAATCCGGATTTGTTTCTAAGAGGTGAGTACATTCCGTTAAATTGCGAAACCCCCGTTCTTGATAAACAGATCATTGCCTTTGCAAGGAAGCGGAAACAAACGTGGTTGATTACGACCGTCTGTCGCTTTTCCACACAGCTGGCCGATAATCCCGAGCCCTGGAATGACGCCTATTTAGTGCTTCCGTCCGATGCTCCTAAACAGTGGAGCAATGTATTAAATGGTAAGAAGATCGTTTCATCGGAAAAAGGATTGTCCATCATTGATATGTTCGATGGTTTTCCCGTCGTCTGTTTGATTGCAGAAAATTAATATTATTTTCATCTTTCGTTAATCGATGATTCGTTATATTAACGATCAAACTTTAAAAAGGAGAAAGAACATGTCTAAAAAATTGGAAGCGCCGCCGCGCAACAATCGTCTCAAATCCAAAACGCTTGACCCCCTGAACGTGTCTTTGATTGAATCAGAGCCGGTCAAAACGACACATAACACCGTTAATGGTGGTTATATTCCTTCTTTCGAAGAAATCCAGCGCCGCGCTTATGAGATTTATGAAAGAAAGGGCGGTTCAGAAACTGAAAATTGGCTGGAAGCCGAACAGCTTCTCAAAGAAGAGCAGAGTGGACAAACGGCCTCTGTCCAGGCCAATTCCCCGGACTGGAAAACAAGATAGTGTATTCCTGCCTTAAATCCCTCCCTATGATCCTCAAAACTTAAAGAAGCCTCCTTTCCACGGGGAGGCTTCTTTTCTTACTGAGAACCTAACCTCATTTAATAATCCTTTCGGTTTCCGTTTAACATTTCCGCATGGACAAATTCATTGACACTCGTATTCTTTAGATATATAAAAACGATACTAAATTAACTAAAACAGTATCGTTTTAAATTTAGGAAGATGCATGTCCAAAGACCTGACCAAAGAGCGCATTTTAGATGCGGTCAGCCGACGAATGCTGAAATCCGGTTACCGCAAGGTGACCATGGATGAGATCGCGCGGGATTTGACCATGAGCAAAAATACCATCTATCGCTATTTTCCGAGTAAGGTTGAAATCGCGGAGGCTCTTTTCGAACGGTTAAAGAATGAAATCAATCATGAGATTTCCCTCATCGAAGAAAGCCATAGTGACCCTTATGAAATCATTTCCAAGAATGTGTTCTTTCTTCAGCAAAGATTAAGCCCATGGTACGATCATTTTTTGGTAGACGTTAAGTCGGAATTACCCGATCTCTGGTCCCGCTTTGCCGCTTTTCGCAATGAGAAGATTTCGAGAATTCAATCGCTTGTGGAGCAGGGAATCAAAAAAGGTCAATTCCGTAAGGTGAATCCCGCGTTGGCTGTCCGCCTGTACATGGGCGCGGTGGATGAGGTCTTAAATCCGGAATTCCTGGCGAAGGAACGGATTTCATTTTCCGACGCCCTGCAAGGCGTCTTGGAGATTTGGTCAAACGGTGTTTGTTTGAAAAAATAGGAGGATACATGCGGTTTTACTTACTGGTCATGCTTTTTTTATTAATCAATACGTATCGTGGTTGGGCTGATGATCCATCCGGTTTATCACGGTGGAATCTTAAGATTTCTGGTGAAGAACGGTTCCGGTATGAATATAAAAAAGATTTTGATCTTAACAAGAGCCTCAAAGATAACGGCAGCCAGTTTTTCCACCGCTTTCGTTTG
>JAEUSC010000150.1 GCA_016789035.1 Candidatus Omnitrophota bacterium | reverse complement strand
CGTTTCGGCAGATCCATTTTACGGAAAAGGTACGATCATTTCAAAAGTCGGGCCACAGGAAGTGAATGTAAAAGACGGCTATTTAACGACCTGCGACCATGATAAACCGCACTTTCGTCTGCAGGCCAAAAATATTAATGTCCAGCTGGGCAAACGGGCAGAGGCCCGGGGTGTAAAAATGTTTATCGGCCCGGTGCCACTGATGTACCTTCCTAAATACACACAAAGTTTGGTGGACCGTCGTCCGCGGTATTCATTGACGCCGGGATATTCCAAGGATTTCGGTTTTTATGTTTTGCAGTCGTGGCGATATGACTTCAATGAAAGAGTCAACGGTGTTTTTCACGCAGATTTATATGACCGCAAAGGGATTGGCGTTGGTGGAGATGTTAATTATCAAACAGGCAAATATGGTCAGGGCGCTGTACGGACCTATTACATCAACGAATATAATATCGGCGACAATCATGTTTGGCAGGAAAGAGAAATTAAGACGACTTATCGCGATCGATATAAAGGCGAATGGTTCCATCATTGGGACATTGATGACAAGACTTCAACAACTTGGCAATATTACCGTCTCAGTGACGCAGATTTTCTGAAAGACTATTTTGAGCGAGAAAACCGCAACGCCCCTAATCCATCTACCTACTTTGTTTTAACTCGGCTTTTGAAATATGGAACTCTTGGTCTGACGGTTCAAAAAAGAGTTAATACGTTTAGCACAGAAGTTGAGCGTCTTCCTGAGTTGACCTATAATCTCAGCACCCAAGCTTTGGGCTCTTCTGGGTTCTTTTATAAAAACACGAGTTCTTTTGTCAATCTGACAAAAAAGTTTGCCAGTCCTTCCGCGGTTAATCTCGAAACCCAGCGGTTAGACACCCAACATGAACTTTCCTATCCAATGAAGATTGCTTTTTTCGAATTCAAACCGTATGTGGGAGGCGAGCAGACGTACTACAGCCGCATGATAAATCGTGAGGATTACAATAGCGTCCGTAGTCAATTTCGCACCGGTGCTGATGTGAGTACAAAATTTTCCCGAGTTTTTGACGTGCACGGAAAATTTCTAGGTGGTGAAATCAACAAACTCAGACATATAATTGCTCCGTCCATAGGATATTTTTATGCACATGAGCCGTCCATTGAGTCGACGAAAATAGACCAGTTTGATTCAATCGATGCTCTTGAGAACAGTCATCGTATCAGCCTTGCTTTAGAAAATAAGCTGCAAACTAAGCGTAATGGCCTGCCTGTGGATCTGGCACGATTGATCTTAGAAACACCGTTTCTTTTAAAGGAAGACCCCGGCCCGGGAGGTTTCAGTAACGTCATCACAAAGTTGGAGTTAAACCCGATCGATTGGCTTAAATTTTCCAGCGAAGCTGATTATGATAACCACGATGAGCGTTTTGAGACCATCAATTATGATTTTTATATTAATGACGCCAAAAATGGAAAATGGTATTTGGATTTGGGAGAACGTTACAGTCATGATGTCGATAACCAGTTTACGGCAGAGTTTGGTTATGTCATCAATCCGCTTTGGAGATTCAAAATTTATCAGCAGTTTGATGTCGAAAGCGGGGTCAATAAAGAACAACAATATGCGCTTATCAGAGATTTGCATGAATGGGAAATGGAAATGAACTTTAACCATACGATTGGCGACGGAAGTCAAATAATGCTGATCTTTCGTTTAAAGGCATTTCCGGAATTGGCGGTGGATGCGTCCACCGGATTTAATAAAAGAAGAGCAGGACAGCAATAACACAAGGAGTTGGTTTAAATGAACATCGCGATTATTGGGGCGGGATATGTAGGGCTTGTGACAGGTGTATGCCTCGCACACATTGGACACACGGTTGTTTGCGTTGACAACAATAAAGATAAAGTGAAAAGCTTAAGATCGGGCCATATTCCGATTTATGAGCCTGGCCTGGAAGACATTCTCAAAGAATGTGTGCGAAAGAAGAAATTAACCTTTACGCATTCGATTTCGGAAGCGAGCAAGGACGCAACGGTCATTTTTATAGCCGTCGGCACTCCATCCAAATCTAATGGGGATGCAGATCTGACCTTTGTGGAAAATGTGGCCCGCGAGATCGCCGGCGTCATGACTTCTTACAAGCTGATTGTTGAAAAGTCAACGGTCCCCGCGGAGACAGGAAAGAAAATCGAGCGCACGATAAAACTGAACCTGCCTAAAAAATTCAAGAATGGAAATAAGGTCCTTCTGGATTTTGATGTTGCCTCCAATCCGGAATTTCTACGCGAAGGTTCCGCGGTTCATGATTTTATGAATCCTGACCGTATCGTT
>JAEUSC010000138.1 GCA_016789035.1 Candidatus Omnitrophota bacterium | reverse complement strand
GCGCCTTCCGCTGAAACGCTAACGACCGCTACCTTATAGGTCGTACCGGTATTAAACGTTTCTTGAACTGCAAAGAATTCCTCGGATGTTGTTCCAGCCATTTGCCAGCTTGCCCCGTTATCATCGGAAACATAAATCTTGGCATGATCGTATCTGCTTAAAAGATAACTAGTCTGTACCGGCTTAATAAAATAGACTTCGATAATGCTTCCGATTGTGCCGTCATTAAGAATGACATTTTTCTCAACGGCTGTAAGAGCTGTCACCAAGGGAATATCCCTGCTTAAAGCTGAGTAATTACTGCTTGGAAGAATGACAGCGGAATCATCGAAAACTGCCTCGTCATACTCAACTGCGGTGATCGCCACCTCATCTTTGTTGTCCCTTTGAATGGAAATCACCCTAAACGGTTTGGTTTGAATATCGGTCTCACCAAAGGCATAAACGCAATAATCGGCCGGAGTCTGACTAAATGCACTGCTCACCGTCAAAGTCGTATAATTGCCCGCGCTGTTGGAAACCGTTCGTTCTTCAATCGTGTCGTCGTTAAAGCGAATCTCAAGTTTATAGGTCTTGCCCACTTGAATGGTTACCTGCTGATCAAGTACGATGGACGTCGTTGTTGATCCCGCCTTAACACGACCAGAGAATCCCCACTGCGGCACATCATGAGAAATATCAATCAAATCACCTACCTGACAGGCAATGGCATCGATGGCCGCCTTAAAGCTGATGACCCTATCAATATTCTTGGCCACCTTTAAAGCGTACCGGCCGACACGCAGAGCCTGCGAAGTTCTGGTTGTAAACAATCGAATCTGGTGCTTACGAATTGGATCCCCTGCGGTTAATGAAGCCTCATCAATGATGGCGACCGTCTCTTGCTCATAATCTTTAGAGCTGTCCAGATACTGCACCTCAATCATGTTTGGCGTTTCTCTAATCGACTTCCAAGATTGCTGAAATGAATTCTCAATGATGTTTCCCATGCCAAAAACTTGAACCGGCAATGCTGGTTTATCGATGTAAAATTTCACATTCCCTGCTGAATAAAATGCGAAGGCATTAAACGTCGCAGAAAGTTGATTGATTAAATCCAAAGCCTTAGTGACACTGTCGATAGCCACATCGAGCCTGAATCTCTTTTCATAACCGCCATTGCCATCAGGAACTTTTTCCTCGCAATACTTGGCCATTTCCAAAAACAAAGCCGAATCAATGAGTGATGAGCTGATAAAATCTCCAAGACCATACCGGGAATTTGTTAACAAATCTTTCAAACACCAGATCGGATTTGCTGACCATTTATTGACGTAAGTCGTCCCATCCCAAGAAAGCGTCCCACCTGCAAACAACTTGAATTGATTGGTGACTGAATCCCAATAGTAATCCTGCCAATCAGCCTCATTGCCGCCATTCATGACGCGCGGAATGGAAACCTTCCTTCCCTTAACAATGCAACTGTAATTAGGTGATGCACCGGACAATTGCTCTTGAGCAATCGCCTCAACGCTAAGAAGCGCGGTGTTAGGATATGAGAGATCGTCTGTTTTGATCTCATCAACGCTCTGCAAATAAAGATCGCCGTTCTTGGTTGGTGTTAAAGAAGAATTATCAGACGTCCTTGTGACCCGGATGTCGTAGCGGCCAGCAGTTAATCCGTCTTTCCTAAATACCCTTCGGATAGCAGAACGCGTCTTTTCACTGACAGTTGTTGTCCCTAAATCAATCCATGTGCCGGATGAAGATAATTTGTATTCGACCTTGTAGGAAACCTGCCAAGACAAAATTTCACCGGTTGATCCATCAGCCTGATAAAGTCCACCTGGAAAAAGCAATTTGATTTCAAACGCCTCAACATCGCTGTCGATTGTTGTATACACATACGAGGCGTCTTTAAGCAACTGAACATTGACCGACACGATATTGTGCAGATCTTCAAAGTTTGGGATGACGGTTTGATTGTTAAGTCCGACCTTGGTTGTCGTGGTCACCCCAGAAAAATTGGCAATCGGGTTATCATTGATCTTGATGCTTGAGACAGATTCAATCTCTCCCTCACAAAGAGCCAAAAGCGTGTTCAAATAATTTTTATCGCCATCCGTCCAGATATATTCATTGATGGCAGTCCCACCGACCTTGTGCTCTCCATAAATGATCGGTACCGGAAGATTGACGTCTCTGTTGGTGCGAATACCATCCCAGCCGTATGTGGGCGATCCTTCATCTAATCCACCTCCACCTGATGAAGTCCCAAATGACGGCAGACTTGGTTGTTGTGTGGCTAAATAAATCGAATACCCTATGGCCGCGAGTGTCGCACCAATAACCAATAAAGTTCCAACCGCGGCAATTGTGGCGGCGACTGTCGCCGATGCGCCGACGGCTGTTGCAATGGTTGCAATAATGCCAAAGATGGTCCCGGGATCCTCAATCTTGGGTGCAATGATAATTTCATCGCCATCGTTAATGAATTCCTTTAAATTCTTAACGACCTTGCCGGAAACAATGACGTCAAACTTATCGTGATCAATGACAGGGTTTTCTCCGCAAGCACGCAAATAATCACAAAGCCGGTACTCACGAGAAAACTTGAAACGCTTCTCGATTCGTCCGGCCTGATCAAACCTGTTGGGAAGATATTTTATGGTGATCATTTTTTAGTCTGTAAAAGCCTGCGATTCTCTTAAATATCTGCAGTTCTCCTAACCTTGAAACCACAATGCCCGCCTTGGATGCATGAATGAACTTTGAATTATTTAAAACCAAACCCGCATGGTTAACGACTGCAGGCGACGTTTGGAATAAAACCACATCCATAAATTCAGGCTGATCTGCTCTTTCCCACTGGTCGACGTAATGCTCAAGAAAGTAGTTCTTTCCTATCTTCGCCCAATCAACCTCGTAAGATTCAAGATCAAATAATTCAACTCCATGGTCCGAATAAATAGCTTTGATAAGTCCCCAGCAATCAAGACCTTCTTTAATGTCTCTGCCTTGATGCTTGAAGCTCACACCCAAATATTTCTTAATGATGTCTTTGTCCGTCATCCCAACAATATCCTGTTTGACTGAATTGACGGAAATCCGCCAAATCGTGTGTAATTATGTTTATTGTTTTTACAATCCTGCTTAGTCTTATTACAGGTCGAATCCGCACCGGCATAACCGCATTCGGTTCCCTT
>JAEUSC010000096.1 GCA_016789035.1 Candidatus Omnitrophota bacterium | reverse complement strand
TTGGCAGCTTCACTCTTTCATCAAAAAAAAGCGGGATTGATGGTGCGCATGGAGATCTCATCCAAAGCGCGCACGCCCCAGCAGGCCGTGGCTCTGGCTCAGGAATTTATCCAAACCATGAGTCATCACATGAATGAAGAGGATCGCCCCTATGTTTTTGGAAGTCCTTAGATCTGAAAGTTTTTCTTCCTACGAGGATTTCCTACTGATGTTGTGTCCATGGGATCAGAATTAAAAAATTCCCTTTAATCATTGCTTTTTGTTTGACCCCATGTTCGAATAGGCAGCATTTATTCGTTAAGTGCTGATTTCACAATTTCTTCTGGATGAAATTTTTCTGGGTTAAAAATATTTGTTAGATAAGAATTTGTGAACCTACCATTTAGAAAGTGCCCTATGAAGAAAACCTTTTCAAAACTTGTCCTGGTTGGTATCTTTTTGGCATTCGGCACATCCAATAGTTCCGCATTTGATTTTTATATCCCCGATGACGGAACGTTGTATCTAAAATTTTTAGAAGGCGAGGCTGGCGGAGTTTCTGAATTTGGCCTGGGCCATACCATTTCCGATCATCAGACATATTTATCCGGTCTGCCGGGAAACCCCACCCCATCTACAGAGGTCAGGGTAGGAGATTTTTTTAAAGGAAAGAGGATGGACTTTTTTGTGCACACCGTTGATAAGGCCTATGATCTGGATGAGTGGGCATTTTCCACTAATATCGACCTGGCGTCGGTCATTGCCTTTAATGATACGGATAACAGCTTGGGTCAAAATGGCGACATTGTTGAAACAGTTAATGAGAAGACTTGGAAATTTCACCTGGATGATGCAACGTCCCGGTTTTTTGACGATGATGACAATGACCTTGTGATCCAGGCGAGGCTGGAAGGAAGCGTAACAACGCCAGAGCCGTTATCGCTGTTATTGATGGGTTCAGGACTTGCGGGAATGTTCGTCGTGAGAAAGAAAACGGCGGGTATTCAAAAAGGTTAAATAGGTCTTAAATCTTTAAACCTACAATATTTTGAAACCAAGAAAAATTATGCCTAAAAATCACCTACCCAATTTAAAACATTTACCTCTTTTTGCTGTTTTATTATTTTCTGCTGCAGCACTGGGTTTGAAAGACGGCCGTCAGGCCCAGGCTTATTTGGCCTATTGCAAACATAATTACCGCGATGCCTTTGAATTATATAACCGGGCGGGGGATGATTCTGGTCGCGGGTTGGTCAGCCTGGCTCAAAATGATCCGGATACGGCCATGGAATATTTTCAGAAGACCCAGGACCAAAGCGGTATGGGCTTGGCGCGACTCAAACGCCGGGAATATGATCAGGCCAAGGATTGCTTTATAAAGGGAAGAGACGGCCGAGGATTAGGGCTGACGCATTTGGCTATGCATGATTATGCTCAGGCGAGCAGTGCCTTTGCAAAAGCCAATGATTGGTCGGGAATGGGTTTGCTAGAACTGCAAAAAAAGAATTATCGCGCGGCCGACGGTGCTTTTCAAAAGGTGGGAGACTTAAGCGGCCGGGGGCTGTGTGCGCTCAAGGAAAAAAAATTTAAGGAAGCTCAGCAATTTTTTAAGCAGGGCAATGATCTCAATGGTCTGGGAATAGCAGCGTTAGCCAAACGTGATTTCGGCAATGCGACAGATTACTTTAAGCAAGCCAACGATCTTTCCGGTCTGGGCCAGGTGGCTTTGGCTCAAGGAGATTTCAAACTGGCCAAATATTATTATGAGCAGGCCTACGATTACAATGGTTTGGGTGATCTTTACTCCCAGCTTCACCAATTTGCAATGGCGCGGGAGATGTTTGCCAGAGATTACAATCCTGTCAAAGTTGTCCAGTCTTACCGCAACGATTATTCAATTCCGAATAAAAATCAAAAGGCCATTGCCTACGCCCAAAAAGCTATTTCCGACGGACGAATGGTCCCGGAAGTCATAATGGAAATGGCCGATATTTATTATGACATGAAGGAGTACCAGAAAGGTCTTGAAGTCTTAGCCGAAATCAAAAAATATCCGGGGTATGCCGCTGAAATGCATCTGCGCCGCGGGCGAATATTTTTCTATTTAAGAGATCTTCCCAATGCCAAGAAAGAATTCGAATTGGTCAAGGCCGATGTCACGGCCGAAGACTATCGGGTGGAGGAAGCCCAGGGGGCTTTGGCCACCATTTCGGGCTACGAAAAAATCCCAACCCAGCAATTTCAAACTTTGAAACCGGCGGACACCTTCTAATGATCAAAAAAATAATTTCTTTATCTATCGTTTTGGCATTGTCCTTGCAAACCGTTTGTCCGTTGAGCCAGGCCCACATCATCACTCAAAAAGACCAGCGTCTCCTAAGCGATCATGAAATGTCTCTGATCATTGGTGGCAGCACCGCACGGCCTCAAGGCTGCGGCGGTGGGGACGGTTCATCGACAGCCAGTCCCAAGCCGGATTGTGGCTGTTGCAAGAATCATAATGATAAAGATTCATCAACCGGCGGATGTCCGACGGATCCGGTCCTTTTGACCGGCGGGAAGTTTTATTTTCCCGTCGTGGATGTGGAAATTCCTGGGCCTGGAAGAGAATCGGGGTTGACGCTTAATTTCAACCGGCTTTATTCGAGTCAGGACGGTTTCAAAGGGGTGTTAGGTGTGGGTTGGGTCTCTATTCTGGATATGACTTTGTACCCCAGCGCCGTGGCCGGACCAGGCCGGGTGATTGCCGTTCGCAATCAGGACGGGACATTGCTCTTCCTGCAAGAGAAAACGACCGATCATTATGAGGACGGGCAGTATAAAGTGGCCAAAGTAGCCGGCGAATATCAATACACCTATCCTCATGGGACGATCTATCACTTTAATTTGACGGGCAGGCTCACATTGATTTCCGACCGAAACAATAACAAAATCGTCGTAGGTTATAACACAGCAAACAAGATCAGCAGTTTAAAGGATGATCTGGGCCGAACATTGACTTTTGAGTATGACAAGACGGGAAAGCTTTTTCAAATGACGGATCCGATAGGGCGTAAATGGATCTATGCGTACGATAGTATTGATAATTTGACTAGCGTGACCGCTCCGCTTTCGAGAATAACAGCGTACAAATATTCGGATTTAGTGGATCCTCACAATATTACGGAAGTCATCGATCCCAAAGGGTTCTCAACCAAGTATACGTACAATTCCAAAGATCAGGTGATTCGGCAGGAAAAGCCGGACGGGGGCATTGTCAAATTTACTTTCAATCCGCTAATGGGAACATCGACCATGGTTGATGAAAACGGCGGTGTATGGAATTATGAATACGCGCTCATTGGTCTTACGACCATGGTCACAGATCCGTCCTTGGCCATTTGGCGTTATACCTATGATCCGTTTACCAATAAAATGTCGTCGCATACCGATCCGCTGCTCCACACGACAAAAATGTTCTATGATTCTAACCAGAATTTGGTCAAAGAAACGGATGCCGCAAACAATAGCGAAGAGTTTACTTTCGATTCCAAATTTAATATGTGGTTAACGAAAAAAGAAAAACACGGCGGCGTCACCACACGCGTTCTTGATGCTAAAGGAAATGTTTCGAGCATTGAAGATCCCCTGAAGGCTAAAACTTCGTTCACGTACAATGACCAGAACATGGTCTCCCTCGTTAAAGACCGCAACGGAAAGGAAACATCATTTACATATGATTCTGCCGGCAACCTTGAGACCATCAAGGACCCGTTGGGAAATGTTACGAAATTTTCTTATGACCTGGCTGGCCGCAAAACCAGTGTGTTAGATGCCAACAAGCACGAAACTCAATACAAATATGACGACGCTGACCGTTTGATTCAAATCACATTGCCCGATTTAACGACGACCACATTGACGTACGACAAGAATGATAATTTAATAACAACCACTGATCCTCTGGGTCACTCTAATCAGTTTAGCTATGACACCATGAACCGCCGGATATCCTCTAGTGATGCGTTGGGGAATAAAACGCTCATGACCTATGATAAGCGAGGCAACATGTTAACGGTGGTGGATGCTTTAGGGCGGGTAACATCATTTACCTATGACAAGTTGGACCGAAGAATTTCGATGACAGATGCGCTCACAGTTGGCAAAGGCGTGACTAAATTTGAATATGATGCAGCCGGGCGTCTCACAAAGATCACGGATGCTAAAAATCAGGCCACGTCCTATCTGTACGATACGCTGGATCGTGTTATTAAACAAACGTATCCGGATGGCAGTTTTGAAGAATTTGCTTATGATCCTGACGGCAATGTCATTAGCCGAAAGACACGGGCAGGGACGCTGATTCAGTATGCCTATGATGACAAC
>JAEUSC010000371.1 GCA_016789035.1 Candidatus Omnitrophota bacterium | reverse complement strand
TTCGGCTTCCTGCGCGTTAAATGTCAAGGTATCAGCATAGCCTCTAAGATTATCCAGGAAATTTTGTGTACTTTCTTGAGCGGCCGTTAAATTATCACTGAGCCCTGACGTTGAGGGGTCGATCTGGGATAATGTTTTTAGCGGAGAAAAAGATTTACGCAGTAATGTCTCAATGCCCGTTTCTTCATCTTCAAATAAACCTAATATTTGTTCTACGCATGAGCTTAAGCGCTGGGCGTTGTTGATTTTTAACTGATCTTGCTCTGTTTTTTGAAACTCTTCTTCAGAGAGGGGGACTTGTTCTAATTCTGAAATCTGGTGTTTCAACAGTTCAATGTCACGTTTATTTGTTTGAGCCAAATTTGAAAGTTCATGAAGTTTTTTGAGCAGGCCGCTATAGATTGCAAACGTCTCTTGATAGTCATTTTTGAGATTTTCCCAAGAAATGAGCTTGTCCAACATAAGAATGTGCTGCTCTTCCTGCAAAAGCATTTGATGATCGTGAGCGCCGTGAAAATCGATAAGGTGATTGCCGATTTCCTTAAGCTGACCAACGGTCAAGGCCAGGCCATTAATTTTTACCTTATTTTTGCCATCGGGCTGAAAGCTGCGTTCAATAATGAGCTGTGATTCTCCATCGGTCAAATAATCGGCAAAAAGAGGATGCTGGCGCAAATGTTTGTCATTGATTTCAAAAGCGGCTTGAACAAGGCAGGGAACCTTGGGGTCGCGCACAAGAGATGTTTCAAATCGCTCTCCTAAAACATACCGCAAGGCATCAATGATGATGGATTTTCCGGCTCCAGTTTCTCCGGTGAGAATGTTTAAGTGTTCGGCAAGGTCAATGGAAAGGCGTTCGATGAGTCCAAAATTTTGGATGGTGATTTGGCTTAACATGATGCGATTATATTAGCAAAAGAAAATGCCTTTGCAAGAAAGAACCCAAACACCGGTCCCGGCGGAAGGCGTCAATCTTTAATTTCTGTTTGACTCTATTTAGCGATTCCATTAGGATAAGGCCGTTTAAGAAAAAAATTATGTTCAAATCCTTGTTTAAGAAATTATTTCCACCGCGGAATGAAGACCGCAAAAAGGTTAAGATTGTTATCATTGATGATCTTGGCACCAATCGGACGTTTTTTCAGCGCGTTTTAGAAAAAAGGGGTTACACCATATTTACCGCCATATCGGGTGAAGATGGGGTTCCTTTGGTTCAAAAGGAAAAGCCCCACCTGGTTCTATTAGATTTTGTGATGCCAGGTATGAAAGGTCCGGAAGTCTGTAAAATGATTAAGATGAATCAGACTACCAAAGACGTTCCGGTTCTTTTTTTGACCAGTGTGGATGCTCCTACGGATATTATTGCCTGTTATGAGCAAGGGGCCGAAAATTTTTTGACCAAACCGATCCAGGCCGGTGAATTGGTTAAACATGTGGAAATGATCCTGGATGATTATAAGGAAGAACGAAAGAGTTCGTGAACGTCTATGTTAGATATTAAATTTATTCGGGACAACCGACAGGCTGTTGAGGCCGGTTTAAAAGCAAAACGTGTGACTATATCATTGGATGTCCTTATTGAGTTGGATGAAAAACGACGTCAGCTCTCAACAAAGATTGATGATTTGCGCAGCCAGCAAAATAAAGCTAATGATGAAATATCTTCCGCTAAACGAAACAAACAGGACGCCACTGAAAAGATTGCCGCCATGAGGGCTATTGCCCAGGAAATTGATCAATACACTCCTGAGGTCAAAGACATTGAAGATAGGATGCAGGCAAATCTCTTGATGATTCCCAACCTGCCGCATGAAACGGTTACGGTAGGAGGAGCGGATCAAAATTCGATTGTCAAATCCTGGGGGCCTCTTCCCAAATTAGATTTCCAGCCCAAAACTCATATTGAATTAGCCGAAGCCCTCGATATTGTCGATTTTAAAAGGGGTGCTAAGCTTTCCGGTTCAAACTTCATTCTTTATAAGAAGCAGGGGGCTTTACTTGAGCGTGCCCTTTATAGTTTTATGCTCGATGTTCATACGCGGGAGCATGGATATACCGAAGTGTTTCCACCGGTCTTGGTCAACCCGATGTCCATGACTGGCACAGGTCAGTTGCCAAAGATGAAAGACGATATGTATTATCTTCAGGCGGATGATTTGTATCTGATCCCTACGGCCGAAGTTCCCGTAACAAACATTCACCGGGATGAAATGCTCTCTGAGGATGAGTTGCCTATTCGTTACACGGCATATTCCACATGTTTTCGGCGCGAGGCCGGAAGCTACGGTAAAGACACACGCGGTCTGATGCGGGTTCATCAGTTTGATAAAGTTGAACTAGTCAAATTCGTAAAGCCTGAAGCATCCTATGAGGAATTAGAATCGTTACTTTTTAATGCGGAAACTATCTTTCATAAGTTACAGATTCCATACCGTGTCTTGCAATTGGCATCTGGAGATTTGAGTTTCGCAGCGGCCAAGTGTTATGACATTGAAGTTTACGCCGCCGGACTCGATAAATGGTTGGAAGCCTCCAGTTGTTCCAATTTCGAGGATTTCCAGGCCCGGCGGGCGAATATCCGGTTTAAAGGCAAAGATGGAAAGAAGGCCGGATTTGTCCACACTTTGAATGGTTCCGGGGTGGCCTTGCCTAGAACCATGATTGCCATTTTGGAAAACTACCAAACGAAAGAGGGAACCATTATCGTTCCTGAGGTAT